>JAYULG010000158.1:0-3949 GCA_043763755.1 Akkermansiaceae bacterium
ACCGGAAAGTCTTCGATCATTACCACTAGTTTTTGCGATGCCGGAGCAGATGGATGAAGTCGCAGTGCAGCTTGCAGATTCTCATGTCACGCTTCCGCGTGGGCTACGGGTAGGCGTGCCATGTTTTTTGTTTGTGAGGAACGATCTCTGGAAAATTTGGATCGAGGCTGAAAAATAGAATGAGTGAAACTATAGAGAAACCTACTTTTCAACTTTTTAAGCATGAGGCGATGAATACCACATTCACCCTCCGCCTCTGCGAGGAAGATAAGGATTTCGCATCAGGCATGGCAAAAGAATGCTTTGATCAACTGGATTTCCTCGAATCCCGCCTGAGCCGCTATGTGGAAGGGAGTGATATATCATGCATCAACCAGATGCAGGCAGGTGAGATACTTTATATCAGTGAGGTAACGCACCAATGTCTATTACAGGCGCTGGATGCCCATACCCGCACAGGTGGATTGTTTGATATCACGCTTGGCAATCGTATCCAGCATTTGAAAAACCGAGATGTAAGTGTCCCACCACCACTGGAAGGCAGTATTCTCATTTACCCTGATTCGCCTGCTGTCTCATGCTTGGTAGCAGGCAGGCAGCTTGATCTGGGAGGTATAGGAAAAGGCTTTGCGCTGGATCAGCTCCGGCAGCTTCTTCTCGAGTGGGGATCACATGGTGGTATGTTAGCCGCAGGGGCGAGTTCACTGTTAGCATTCGGCCCACAGGTCTGGCCCGTCGATCTGACAGGACGTGAAAAGCCGATACGCATCACGCTCCAAGCAACCTCATTGAGTGCATCTGGCACTGCTATTCAGGGAAGCCATATCGTGCATCCAGCGGGCCTTGAGGCGATGCCGCTCATAGCTTGCGCTCATGTGTGGGTCACCGCCCCTACGGCGGCACTTGCGGAAATTTGGTCAACCGCATTGATGCTACTGCAGCCACATGACATTGCGGCGTTTGTAGCGGGAGAAGAAACCTTGCTCACGGTGCATGTAGAAGAAAACGGGAAAATCTATCAGGTCGAACTTTTAGGTGCATAAATTCAGCAAGCGGTGCAAAAATGCACGAGCCTAGGTGATCGTTTCTGGCTAAGGTGTTCGTTCGCAACGGATTAGGCATGCGTTCTGCTCAACTTGTTGCGTGCGTCCCGTGAGTGGCCCATCTCTGAAATGCAATTGATTAGCCGAATGATTTCCCCATCTTCTCAGCTTTGCGCCAGCCAGCAGATTGAGCTGGCTGCAGAGCGACGGCAATTTTTGAAACGTCGGTGGCGCGGGGTGGCGGCGGATGGGACGGAGTTTGGATTTGATCTGGAAGATCGGCTCACAGACGGCGGCGTGATTTTTCATGATCATGGCTGCGACTATGTTGTGCGGCAGCTTGAAGAAAAAGTTTATGAAGTTGCCTTTGAGTCGATGGCAGACGGGGCACTCGTAGCATGGAAAATCGGCAATCTCCACTTGCCCGCGCAGATTCTGCCATCAAGCATTCGCGTTCTTCATGATGAAGCGATGATACAACTACTCCAACGCGAAGGGTGGGCCTTTACCGAACCACAAGTTCTATTCACTCCTCTCAAAGCGATGGCGCACGCTTAATGTAATGATTACAGATCCACAACTCTGGTTATTACAAGTGAACGATACAGCATATCCTTCTGGGGCCTATGCACATTCATTCGGGCTGGAAGAGTTAGTTGAATCTAAAGTGGTCATGAATGCAGAGGATTTGGAACAGTTCATTCAGCGGCAGATTTTACCGGCCTTACTTACATTTGAGATACCCATGTTTGCAAGGGCGCATGCGGCGGTGTGTGCCGGGGATTTTGATTCAATGTTGCAGATCAATGATGAGCTAGATGCGTGGCGGATACCTGCGGAGCTACGTGATGCAAGCCGCCGGATCGGATCGCAGCGCTTGGATTTGCTTGTGCAGTTAGACCCTAGTCCATTGATCGTGCGCTATCGTGAGGCTTCGCCACGCAGCCATCACTTGGTGGTGACGGCACTCGAGCTGGCAGCCGTGCCGGTAGCGCACGCAGCGCGAGCATTTGCCTTTCAAGCGATCATTGCCACGACGGCAGCATCCATGAAGCTCATGCGTATTGGTCAAACCGCGTGCCAACTCATCGCCCGCCGTAGCTTGACGCTGCTGGGTGAGAAAATCGATCAATCCGTCTCCATGGAACCCGACGGCTGGTTCAATCCACTTTTAGAAATCGCTTCACTCCGCCATGCCCGCGCCAATGCCAGACTCTTCATTTCCTAGTTCTAACAAACGTCCATTCCGCCTCGGAATCGGTGGCCCTGTGGGATCGGGTAAAACGATGTGTGTGCTACGCCTTTGCCAATGGCTAAAGGATGAAGTATCGCTCGCAGTGATCACAAATGATATCTATACGCGGGAGGATGCGGAATTTCTTCTGCGGGAAAATGTTTTACCCAGTGATCGAGTGATCGGGGTGGAGACAGGCGGCTGCCCGCATACGGCGATCCGAGATGACACTAGTATGAACATGGCAGCAGTGATCGATCTAGAGAATAGTCATGCAGATTTAAAACTCATACTTATCGAAAGCGGTGGAGATAATCTTTCGGCTACGTTTTCACCAGAGTTAGTGGATGCTTATATCTATGTGATCGATGTGGCGGAGGGTGATAAGATTCCGAGGAAAGGTGGGCCAGCGATCCGGACGAGTGATTTACTTTTGATCAATAAGACTGAGCTTGCGCCGTATGTGGGCGCGGATCTAGGGGTAATGGCGCACGATGCGAAACTCCAACGTGGCACGAAGCCATTTTTGTTTGCAGACTTAAAGTCAGAAAAGGGCAAGGAAGATTTACTTAAATGGCTGAAACACGAATATCTTTTTGTATAGTGATCCTATCGAATGAGTAGTGTTTCTTCAATATCTGGTAATGCAATCTCAGGTCACTTGCGTTTGCTGTGCGCATGCCGTGCGAATGGTGTGCCGATCATTGCGGAGCAAAGTTTCCGGGCACCTATTCACTTAAGTAAATCACACTTAGATGAAGGCCGGCGGGTGCTGCACCTCGTGAATCCTACGGCAGGATTCTTCGACGGTGATCGATTTGAATCAAACGTAAAGGTGGCTGCCGGGGCGAAACTCGTCTTAAGCACGCCCTCAGCATCCCGGGTGTATCGGACGCGCTCAGGAAGTGCTGCCGTCAGTTTTCAGAAATTTGAGGTATCTGAAAATGCGGCCTTGGAATGGATCCCCGAGCCATTCATTCCGCATTCTGGAGCCAGATATAAACAGCAAACGCAGATTCATTTGCACTCGGCGGCGAGTTTGTTGTTCTTCGAATGGATCGCGCCGGGGCGAGTGGCGATGGGCGAAGTGTTTGCTTACAAAGAGCTGCGATGGGAGCTAGACCTATGGGTAGATGATATACTGGTTGCACGTGAGCGTTACCGAATGCACCCGGGAGATGATAGCTTAGAAGCACTGCGAGTAAAGTTTCCAGCGGCACACTATCTATCAATCTACGCCGCCGGGGAAATGGTGCGGCAATGGCCCGCAGAGGCACTCGATGCGCTCAACAGTGAAGATATTTATTTGGGCCATGGCCCACTCACGGGTGGTGTAAGAGTCATACGAGCGGTGTGTAGAGATAGTCTCACCACTAGAAAGTTGTTAGAGAAATTACGGTTGATGCTATATCAGGCAGCGAATGCGAAACCCCCAGCACTAGGCCGCTTGTTCGGAGCGGCGGATTCTCAATGAATGTCGCCTAACTGCCAAAACGTGCGCTGAGATCATCCGTCCATAGCTGGGTGACGATGCTTTCTTGCGCGGCTTCCATTGCCGCGCGGGCCTCCGGAGTATCATCTTCATGACCAGCAAGGTGGAGCAAACCATGCACGAAATAACGGAACAGCTCCCGTGGTAGTGGCTCGCCATACTCAGTGGCTTGGCGCGCGG
>JAYULG010000159.1:0-1123 GCA_043763755.1 Akkermansiaceae bacterium
TCCGCGCTTGAGGTTTTGCGGGAAATGACGGCTGCAGATTCTCCTGAAATCGCAATCATCGATGACATGCTAGCAAGAGGATTTGCTATCCTAGCTTTCGATGATTTCAGCCCGGTAAATGATGCGTGGGCGTTGAACCATTTCACTCAAGCCGCTTCAAGTGCGGGCTTGAAATGGCTCAGTGAGACTGATCCCGCAGAGAACATCCCATCCAGCCTCAGCGATGAAGTGGTGGAGGAATTTGCAGCGCGCGGGCTCAGCACGTTGGAATTGCAAATGGCGGCGGATTCTTTAGCGGGCAGGACTTTCCGGTCCGGTGTGCTGTGCCGTGCAGATGCGCCGCTGGATGAGCGGATTTTTCTCAATCGTGTGTTTGATTTTTCTCTGCGAGCTGGGAAAAAACCCGACTCGCCGTTAAACATAGTCGTCTGGGAAGCGATCCGTGTGCATGCTCCTTGCGCGATTTCTGCTGAGGTTATTCGCCCGAGTTTCCCAGAAATGGAACCAGGAGAGCTTGCAGGAATGATTTATGATGGGCTTTTGAATGGCTGGATTCTCGCGCGAATCGAGCCACTGACCTACAATCCAGCCGCGCCCGAGTATCCATGCCTTGATTCATTCCGGTGGCTGTGTGCCGAGCGAAAGTTGCCTCTCGTGGATGCGTGGCATAAGCCGTGCCTCTTTCCAGAGGCACATTACCAAGTCCTCACGATGATGGATGGGTCACGGTCCCGAGAGGACATCGCAGCCTTCGCGCGGGCACATTGCCCTGAGCTAGCGTTCGGGCCATGGCTTAGCCATCTGGCAGAGCGAGGGATGTTTTCCTAAAAGCGATCGCTCACTTCGAGCTGCTGTGAATCTGCTGAGACGTGCTTGGGGACGAACATCGCTCGGAGGGTTTCATCGTCATCGGATCAAGCGTAGGCGTGGTGCGGCACGAGCTGGCGAAGATAGCTACGGCGAGTAGAGGTAGTAATTTGAGATTTTTGATCATGTAAGTGGTGTAGGTGTGCTGAAAGTCTATCAAACTAAAATACAAAGGCCAGAAAACTCTTTGCAGCCTATATGGGCCGCTCCGTATGCAGTAATTTGCACGAAACCTGACTTGCTTGCGCCGCAGCCA
>JAYULG010000160.1:0-3935 GCA_043763755.1 Akkermansiaceae bacterium
TACGATCTTGAAATCTCGCTGGAGGAAGCCGCACGTGGCATCGAGAAAGAACTCGAAATCGAGCGCAATGTGCCTTGTGAAGCGTGCGCTGCAAAAGGCAGTAAAGGCGCAGGCGGCGTAAAAGTCTGCCCGAGCTGCGGTGGCCGCGGCGTTGTGGCACGTCAAGCTGGTATCTTCATCCAGCAAACGACCTGCCCCGAGTGCCGTGGCACCGGAGAAATTATTTCAGACCCATGCTCGGATTGCAGAGGCGAGGGCCGCGTCCAGCGTGACAGCCGCATCAAGCTGCGCATCCCCGCCGGAGTGGATACTGGCACACGCCTCCGGTCCTCCGGAAATGGCGATGCCGGTGTACGAGGTGGCGCAGCGGGCGATCTCTATGTTTTCCTCCACGTCCGGGATCATGATGTCTTCGAGCGGGACGATGCAGACTTGTTTTGCGAAGTTCCCCTGCCCTTCACCATGGCCGCTCTCGGTGGTGAGCTCAAAGTGCCTTCACTCGATGGGCAATCTGCGATTAAAATCCCCATCGGCACCCAAGGCGGCACCGTTTTCCGGCTTCGTGAAAAAGGCATGCCATCACTTTCGAATGGCCGTCGCGGCGATCTGAATGTGCGGGTGCAAGTGGAAGTCCCCACCAAGCTCAGTGGCGAGCAACAGGAAAAACTCCGTGCCTTCTCCGAGTCCATCGGCGATCATAATTCACCGATGCAAGAAGGGTTTTTCCAAAAGGCGAAACGTTTTTTTGATCTCTAATCGCGCCCTGCCAAGCATGGGCCGCACACTTCCCTGATGGCCCGCTTTTACCTCACTCCAGAAAATTGGCTAGCCAGTCCCACGCTTTCTGGGGACGAGGCGCGCCACCTCTCACAGGTGCTGCGGATTCAGCCGGGTGAAAGCATCACTGTGTTTGACGGATATGGCCGCCGGGCTAGCGCCGAGGTTCTGGCGATTACGCGAGAATCTGTAACGCTCAAGCTGGGTGAAAGTCACAATCCGCCCTCGCCTTTGCCAGCCATCACGCTCGCACAAGCCGTTCCAAAGGGGAAAATGATGGACCTCATCGTCCAGAAATCCGTAGAGCTTGGCATCTCTGCCATCCAGCCGCTTATCACCCGCCACACCATCGTTCAGCCGGGTGAGGGCAAGGCTGAGAAATGGCGGCGCACCGCGCTAGAAGCTTGCAAACAATGTGGCCAAGACACTCTCCCGCGCATCGCTGAGCCGTGCTCCCTCGAGAACTGGCTAGCCGCTGATGCGAGCACCCCCGGCCTGAAACTCATCGCCTCACTTGCCGCAGGTGCCCTGCCATTTCGAGAAACTCTCCGCAGCCACCCCGGCACCACCGCCGCCACTCTGCTCATCGGCCCAGAAGGCGATTTTTCACCTCAAGAAATGTCAGCGGCGCTTGAGGCGGGGTTTACCCCTGTGAGTCTTGGGCCGATCGTGCTGCGTGTGGAAACGGCGACATTCTTTTGCCTATCAGTCCTTCGCTACGAGTTCACCAAAAGCTGAAATAACCCCCACAGCAGGCATGGCATTTCCACCAGGATTTCTTTTCGGCACGGCAAACGCAGACCATCAAGTGGAAGCCCACGATCCTGCGCACGAAGATGTGTGGGATTTATGGGAACGCTGCCAAGGCCTCACCCCTCGCGGCCAAGCCACGGATTTTTGGAATCGCTACGAGGAAGACATCGCCGCCGCCGCTGCCATGGGCTGCAAATTGTTCCGATTTTCAGTAGCATGGGCACGCGTCGAGACCGCAGAAGGTCATTTCAATAATGCCACATTTGCCCACTACCGGAGGCTCGCCGAGTGCATCCGTGGCCATGGCATGAAGGTGATGCTCACACTCCATCACTTCGTCTGGCCAGTGTGGCTAGAGCGCGATTGCGGCGGTATGCTCGGTGAAAAATTTCCAGATTTATTTTCCCGCTACGCAGACCGGATGGCCGCTGTGATGGGTGATCTGGTCGATTACTGGATCACTTTTAACGAACCCAGCCAACTCACCTTCGGCTACATCAAGCCATGGTGGCACAACCGCTACTACATGCCCCCCGGCCTCCCCAGTGGCTCAGATGTGGATGCAGAGGCAGAGGCCGTCGGGAAACTCATTCCAAATTTATTCCTCGCAAACGCGCGAGCCCGCTGCGCCATCAAAGCCCACTACCCCGCAGCAAAAGTAGGCGTGAATCCTCTTGTCACTGGCTTTCCCACATGGCTGCAAATGATCATGGATTGGGGTGCCTGCCACCGCGGCGTGGGTGAGGCATTGTTTAAATTTACCAACCGCGGCGCACTCATTTGCGAGAAAGGGGATGTGGATCTGGTCATTGGAGGGCTGACTGCTGCCAGCCAGACGGGCTTCCAAATGAGTGATCCGTATTTGGAAACCAGCAAGGCAGTGATCGTAAAATCCGATTCCACTTTGGATGGCATGGATGCCCTAACTGGCCAGAGGATCGGAGTCATTGCGATAGGAAATCAACCGGACTCATGGCGCAGGGATCTGCCGGCATCTTGCACTAAAAAGATTTTCTCGAACTACGATGATGCTCGTACTTCACTGCTGGAAGGGAAAGTGAACGCCGTCTATGGCGATGCATTTTTCCTGATGCCGCAGTCGCCCCGCGAGGCGGCAGCTCTGCGGTTTCTCATCACTGGTCTCAGCGTAGAACCGTATGCGGTCGCCGCGCCTCATGGCCACCACCAGCTCATCCTACGCGTGAATCGCGCCATCGCTGCGATCCAGCCGCAAATCGTGGAGAGATCGATGGATCCCACCGTGCCCACTGCCACACCTGCCGCTAAAAGCGCCCACCGCCCGCTCTCACTGCATGAAGTCTTGAGTGGCACTGATCAATTTCTCTCAGAATCCACACCGGAACACCGCAGCCTACGCCGCATCCGCAGGCGCGGGAAGATCCGTATCGGCATTCGCACGGATGCACCGAGTGCCGAGAACGCTGGTGAAGATGGACTCGAAATGGTATTGGCCAGACGAATCGCTTTCGAGATTTTTGGCAATGATTCTCATTTGGAAATTGTCAGAATTGCACCCAGTAACCGACTCAAGATTTTAGAAACCAAGTCCGGCTGGCTGAACTGGGCGTGGCGATTTTGGGGAACCACCACGCTCATCGCCAATGCGAATTGGTGGTACCTCGGGACCTCAGGCAGGCTTTCTCCAGAGCTCTGCCCGCCGGAGGCAGTGGGTGCGCAAGATTTCGTGGGCCTCGATTACTACTGGGGCTTACCCACATGGAAGCTGGGCTTGTTTCGCTCGCTCGAAGACGCTGCCCACGGCCGTTTCCTCAAGGCTCCCGTCTGGCCTCAAGGCTTGTATCACGCACTGCGGCGGTTTCATCGGTGGTTTCCCGAGCAGGAACTATTCATCGTTGAGAATGGCAGTGTGCCCATCGCAAATGGAGTGCCACGCGGCCAATATCTCCGTGATCACCTCGCCCAAGTTGAGAAGGCACTCCACAAGGGCGTGCCCGTGAAAGGCTATAATTTTTGGTCCATCACGTCGAACCGCGAGTGGGGACACGCCTTCGATCCAAATACGGACTTCGGCCTCTACTTCGTCGATCTCGATAAAGATCAGGCACTCAGCAGGATCGCATCAGATGAAGTGGTGCTTTACCAAGAATTGATTGCAAAAAACAGCAGAGCTGACGCTACACTAGCAAGCATTTGAGAAACTGTAATTTCCACCTAAGCTTTCCTCATACCACTTATGCCCATTTTTCTCGTGATCATCTTTGGCATCCCCCTGCTCTCACTCATCTGGTGGGCGTGGTCAGATCGCCGCCTTAGCCGCATGCGCACCCACCGCTCCGTGCGCATCTTTTCAGGTCTTGCACTTGCACTTTTGCTCGGGGGATTCTCCTGGATCATCCTTGCCCGCCGGGATGTGATCACAACTC
>JAYULG010000161.1:0-1120 GCA_043763755.1 Akkermansiaceae bacterium
ATTCCTAAAAACCTCACCGTAGAGTTGCTGGATGCTGCCGTCCAAGGCGTGAATGATGCCCTCAAAGGCGAACAAGCAAGGCCAGATATGCCGAACTCCATCAGCAGCCTCTCTCCTAAAGACAAGTCAAACATCGCCCTCAATACCATGCCGCTCCCCAAAAATATTCGTTTCCACTCCATCATCGGCGATCGTGGGAAAGGCAATACTCCTGCCAGTAGCGATGGCATCGTCCCCTATTGGTCTTCCCACGTCGCCCCCGTCGATTCCGAAATCATCATCCCATGCAATCACGGTGTGCCAGATAATCGCCTAGCATCTGACGAGCTGAAACGCATCCTCAACCTTCACCTGAGAAAATAAAGTATTTCATCTATGTCTCCAGAACAACAACTCACCTTGCTCACCGCAGGCACAGCCAAGATCCTTTCTGAAAAAGAACTGCTCGAAAAACTTCGGCTCGGCCGCCCTCTGCGCATCAAGTTTGGTCTCGATCCCACCTCGGCCGATATCCACCTAGGACACACCGTGGTCTTTGAAAAGCTGCGTCAGTTCCAAGCGCTCGGCCATCAAGCGGTGATCATCATCGGAGATTTCACTGCCACCATCGGAGATCCCTCTGGCCGCTCCGCCACACGCCCGCCGCTCACCCGCGAGCAGGTCATGGCCCATGCGGAAACCTACATCACCCAGCTCTTTAAAATCATCGCCCGCGAGGGCACTGAGATCCGCTACAATGGCGAGTGGTTTCTTAAAATGAATTTCCAAGACGTCCTGCGCCTCAATAGCCGCGTCACTCTCCAGCAAATGCTCCAGCGTGAGGATTTTAAAAACCGCCTCGATCAAGGGCAAGAAATCCGGCTGCACGAGATCCAATACCCCATCGTCCAAGGCTGGGATTCCGTGGAAGTCCGCGCTGATGTCGAGCTTGGCGGCACCGACCAGTTATTCAACCTCCTCGTCGGCCGCGATCTGCAAAAAGAAGAAGGCCAACCCCAACAAGTGGTGATGACCATGCCCATCCTCGAAGGGCTCGATGGTGTGCGTAAAATGTCGAAATCCTACGGCAACTACGTCGGCGTGAGCGATCTACCACAGGAAATGTTTGGCAAGCTCATGA
>JAYULG010000162.1:0-3926 GCA_043763755.1 Akkermansiaceae bacterium
CGCTTCACCGTACCCGTCCACGGCCACTCCGTGTGGGTCAAGGCGATGTTCCTTCCGGGCGATATATTCAACACAGTCCCGATGTTTTTTCTCAGCACGGATATCGAGGAAAATGATGAACTCTCACGCGCCATCACCCACCGTCTTTACGATCAGGACCACCTCCGCCGCATCGCTCAATACATCATCCTCGGCGCCGGCGGCGCTCGCTTGTTAGATGAACTCGGGGTGGAGCCAGACATTTGGCACTTGAATGAAGCCCACGGCCTATCCGCTGCATTTCATCTCTACGAAAAACATCACAGCCTCGCAGAAGTCAAAAAACGCCTCATTTTCACCACCCACACCCCCGAAGAGGCTGGCAACGAAAAGCATGATTTCAAGCTCCTCCACGATTTCTCGTTTTTTGGTAATGTGGCCGAAGAAGAAGTCCGCAAGATCACTGGCATCGAGGGCGCGGAGTTCAATCACTCGCTTGCTGCGCTGCGGCTCGCCCGGCTCGCCAATGGTGTCTCAAAACTCCACGGCGAAGTGTCACGCCAGATGTGGAAAAACTACCCAAATATTTGTGAAATCACCCACGTCACCAATGCGCAGAATAAAAAATATTGGGTGGACCACGGCCTCGAGCATGCCCGCCAGCGGGGCGACATCGAAGAACTCAAACACCGCAAGCGCGAATTGAAGGAGCGCCTTTTCCGCGTCGTGGCAGATCAAACGGGCAAACTGTTCAACCCCGAGGTCCTCACCCTCGTCTGGGCACGCCGCTTCGCAGGCTACAAGCGCCCAGACCTCATTGCGCGGGACATCCGGCTATTCCGCGAACTCATTCATAATAGCCAGCAGCCCATCCAGATCATCTGGGCTGGCAAGCCTTATCCGTTCGATTACTCCGCCATCGATACCTTCAATCACCTCATCCGCCTCACCAAAGATTACCCAAATGCCACCGTCCTCGTTGGCTATGAACTTGAGCTTTCCCGCTTCCTGAAAAACGGTTCAGACATCTGGTTAAATAATCCAGTCGTCACCCGCGAGGCCTCCGGCACTTCCGGTATGACCGCCGCCATGAATGCCTCTATCAATCTTTCCACCTACGATGGCTGGGTTTGCGAATTCGCCAAAGACGGAGAAAATTCATTCATCGTCCCGCCCGCTGATCCAGCGCTGAGCGCCGAGGAGCGGGATCGCCATGACCTGTTAGGAATCCACGATGCCCTCACCCAGCGCATCCTACCGCTGTATTATGAAACTCCGGATGCCTATTACAAAACCGTCCTGAATTCCATGAACGATGTGGTCCCTTTCTTTGATGCAGACCGCATGGCAGACGAATATTACAAAAAAATCTATGCCTGAGCGATCCCTGCCGCATCTTGGCGCAGCGCAGCTTGCCTCATGAATTCATCCTCCGTCATCGATGCCATCGGCCAACTCATTGGCGTAGAGAAAGTCTCCCAAGCAACCGCTGTCCTCGCCGAGCATTCCGTCGATAAATGGTCCGCCAGCCACCCACCGGACCTCGTGGTTTTTGCGGAAAACACGGCGGATGTTTCTGCTGTGCTCGCGTTTGCCAATGCCCACCGCATCCCAGTCACCACGCGTGGCTCAGGTGTGGGCTATGTGGGCGGCTGCGTTCCTGTGCAAGGCGGCATCGTGCTTTCCACCGCGCGGATGGACCGCATTCTCGGCATTTATCCCGAAGATGGAGTGGCCATCGTCCAGCCCGGAGTGATCACTCGCACGCTGCAGGATGCCGTCCACCAAGTGGGCTGGGAATATCCGCCAGATCCGGCCTCGTTGAAAGAATGTTCCATCGGTGGAAATATCGCTACCAATGCAGGCGGCCCTCGTTGTTTAAAATACGGTGTCACTCGCCATTACGTGCTCGGTCTTGAAGTTGTGCTAGCCAATGGCGATGTCCTGCGCACTGGCGGCAGGCTGCATAAAAACAAAACTGGCTTCGATCTTATTGGCATTTTCACTGGATCAGAAGGGATGCTAGGCGTGGTGACTGAGGCCACGCTTCGCCTCATTCCTAAACCGCCCAGCCGCGCGATGCTGGCTGCTATTTTTCCAGACTACCCGCTCGCCGCCGCCGCCGTGCAAGCCATCCTCCACTCTGGCCACCTTCCATCTGCCTTGGAAATCACAGATGCTTTCACCTTGGCCGCTGCACGCAAACGCTTAGGGGCAGAGATTTTCCCACCTGGTGATGCACACTTGATCGTAGAAATCGATGGTCGCCCCGCCGCAGTGGAGTCTGAGTTAGAAGAACTCCAACAGCTTTTAAAGCAGCTCGGGGCCACCTTCATCGAGCGTGCGCCGGATGCCGCATCCTGCGAGCGCATCTGGCAACTGCGCCGTGAGTTTTCCTACTCGCTCCGTGACACTGGCCTCACCAAGCTGAACGAAGACATCGTCGTCCCCCGCTCGAAACTCGTCGAGCTCGTCACTTTTGCCCGCCAATTAGAAGTGGAAACGGGCATCCCGATTGCCTGCTTCGGCCATGCGGGCGATGGCAATATCCATACGAATCTGATGGTGAAAGACTACGAAAATCCCACCACTCGCGCCGATGCGGATGCCGCGCTTGATCTGCTCTTCAATTGGGTGCTGGCCCAAGGTGGCGCGATCACTGGCGAACATGGAGTGGGCCTCGCCAAAAAACCATGGATCTGCCAAGCCCTTGGCGAAACCTCATTTCAAATCCACCGCCAACTCAAAGCCACCCTCGATCCGCACGGAATTCTCAATCCCGGTAAATTCCTCGATTGAACTTTCACCCGCCCACCACTAGCAGTCTTCCAAATGAAAGCGCCTCACCGAAAGCTCACCGCCGCCCAGCGAGAACAACTCACCCAGCGCGTCGTCAGCGGTGAGAAGCAAGCACGCCTTGCAGAAGAGTTTGGAGTGACCCGCGCCTACGTTTCTCTGCTGAAAATGCAGACCATCGCGCCGAAAGTAGTCGATAACTCCGCGAACTGGAAAAGCAAACTCAGCGCCAAGGAGGAGGAGCAACTGCGGAATCTTTTCGCCACCTCCACTCCTAAGCTGCAAAAATTAACACCCGCAGCAGCAGACTGGTCAATGGATCTAGGCAAGCAACTCGCCCATCGTTTGTTTGGAAAACGCATCAGCGTCCGCGCCATCACTGAGCTGATCACCCCGTTTCTCCCGAAGCGCAAATACTTCGAATTCAAGCGCCCGGAGCCACCCAAGCGCCACCACATCAGCCAGCTCTCACCCAGCCTCGCGAGTGACCCAGAATTCGTCGCCTACTACCTTTCAGCCAAATGCGCCAAACTCGTCCAGCGGGAATACGAACTCGCCGTCGCCGATTACGATGCACGCTTTGCAACCCCGGAGGAACTCGCCGAAATTGCTAAGAAGAAGTCGATGGAAAAATAGAGAAGGTTTTTTTCACTGCCAAGCAGCCAAGAAAGCCAAGTGAATGAGTGGGAATGGTTGTTTGGTTGTTCCTCAATAACGGGGTGCCTTCGGGTTTTAAATGACATGTGTCTGCCTGGATTTTGCAAAAAGTAGAATGAATTATCTGAGGCTGCGGCAGTCTCTGAAACCGGAAGTGAGAGCGGAGGGGTCATGACCACAGCATGCCTGCTCGAGTGGGTTGTCTGTTGGTGGTTGTGCTGTCTCAAGCATCTCAGAATATGTCGTTAGATCGCCATAGAAGAGAAATTCGCTGAGAGGATTTGCCCATGTGACATATTCTAGATCTAGAGCGAACCATGGTCCGAGATTGTGGCCATGTTTGAAAAACGTTAGCACACCTTCAAAGGCCATTCGGGGGTAGTAGGCGGCCAGTAAAAACCATTCATCAAAACCATAGGTGGGCCATTGCGTGCCATAGATGGAGGTTTTGAGTGGTTCTTGTTTGCCTGCCGTCAGCACGCATTCATTCGGCA
>JAYULG010000163.1:0-3926 GCA_043763755.1 Akkermansiaceae bacterium
CAATTTACTTGTTAGATAAATGCTCACTCCTTTTCCAGCGTGCGATCATCTCAGACACGGCCTTGGGACGAGATAGGCTTACAAAAACTCCAGCGCCGCCAGCCACCGCGCCACAAACCCAGAAAATCTGGCCGTAGCTAAGATGCACTTGAGTGGCGAGGAGATTCTGAGTAATGGCCGCCGCAGCGATTCCCACCCATGATAGCCAACTGACTGCCCCTTGCACTGCACCTTTCGTCTGCGGCGATGGCCGATGCTGAAGCACGGAAACAATCGGCACAATGAATAGACCACCACCAAGACCTAACAATCCAAGTGCCCCTGCAAACATAGGCTTCGTGATATCTGGCCAGCCGAGAAACACACCCGCGACGGCCATCATTCCCGCACCGAATGGAATCAACCCATACTCAATGCGCCCGCGAGAAAGCCTTCCTGCTAGCACACTTCCGACTCCTATTCCAAGACTCAGCGCCGCCTGTAGGCCCGCTTGCTCAGTTGGCTTGAGGTGGAAAACTTTCTGCGCAAACAAAGCTAAGTTAATTTGTATCATCGTCGCTACAAAGAAGAATGCAGTGTTTCCCCAGTTCGCCCGCCATAGATCGCGGTCTGCCTTCATCACACACATATTGGCCCAAAGCTCCCCAATGATATTCCAGTTAAAGTTCTTGGTGGGATCCGCAGCAGGCACCTTTGATATGCCAATGCTCGTGAGCAGACCCATCCCAGCAATGACAGCTAATAAAAGACCAGATAACATTTCGCGATGGATAAAATTTTCTGCCAACCATCCACCTGCGAAGGTGCCGAGAATGATGCCTATAAATGTAAGCAGCTCGAGCATTCCATTTCCAGATGATAGCTTCGAAGTAAGCAATACTTCAGGCATGATCCCATACTTGGCAGGGGCGAAAATCGCACTGTGCAAGCCCATCATACAAAGCGCGGCTAGCTGGAGTGATTGATTCTCCAGCGCCAAGGCATATGCTGCGAAGAGCATAATCGCGATTTCTCCGATCTTCACACCGATCATCACTGAGCGTTTACTAAATCGATCCGCCATCCAGCCACCTACCGTTGCGAACAGTAAGAATGGCACAGCAAACAATAATGAGGCGTGCCCGGCGAAGCTTTCCTTTTCTGATTCACTCAAGGTGACGGATGCCAGCACCGGGAAGATCACCAGCCATCGAAGCGCGTTATCTGAGAATGCACCCTGAAACTGCGTGAACATCAAGTTCCAAAAACCGCGCGGCCAAGGAGAGGTTGAGGAAGCTGACATTTGATGAATGAATAAGTAACTGAAAAAATATAACTGCGATGAGTTAAGCAATAACAAGAAGATCTTTCCATCGCATGATTTGGGCATTTACATTCGCTGGCGACGGTGCACCCGGATTTGTGCGTGCGGCGAGCGCTATTTCCAACGAGAAAACATTCTTTGCATCAGGGCCGTAGGCTGGATCAAGCGCGGGGAAGTCGAGCTGATCCAGCGGAATCTTCGTAGCAATGGATTGAGCTACAGCCTTGCCGACCAATTCGTGCGCATCGCGAAATGGCACACCTTTTTTCACCAAATAGTCAGCAAGATCCGTGGCAAGAAGCATGGGATCAGAGGCTGCGGCGTGGCAATTTTCCACGCGCAGTTCCATTGCGGAAATCATCTCGGTATTTACTGCTAAAATAAGACGGAGTGTATCCACAGAATCAAATAGCGGAGGTTTATCTTCTTGTAGATCTCGATTATAGGTAAGCGGTAATCCTTTTACTGCCACGAGTATACTTATTAAGTTCCCCACGAGTCTGCCAGTCTTACCTCGGGTGAGTTCGCACACATCTGGATTTTTTTTCTGCGGCATCAGTGATGAGCCTGTAGTATGTGCGTCTGATAGTGTCGCAAAGGCGAATTCTGTGCTACACCATAGAATTAGATCTTCACTTAGCCGCGATAAATGCACTCCGCAGAGTGATATCACAAACAATAACTCCGCGATGTAGTCGCGATCTGCGATGGCATCCATCGAGTTCTGTGTCACTCCAGCGAAGCCTAGCTCTTCAGCAAGCGCATGACGATCTAAGTTAATCGTAGAACCCGCCAACGCACCAGAGCCGAGTGGTGAAACATTCAGGCGATTTCTGCAATCTACAAGGCGTGACTTGTCTCGCTCTAGCATCTCAATGTAGGCTAAAAAATGGTGACCCGCCGTGACGGGCTGGCCGCGCTGCAAGTGGGTATAACCCGGGATAATCGTAGCAGCGTATTTCTCTGCACGGCCTAACAATGCAAGTTGTAGCCCGCAGATAGCAGAACAGAGACCATCGATTTCCGTGCGAGCGTAGAGCCGCGTGTCGGTGGCTACCTGATCATTCCGCGAGCGGGCTGTATGAAGCTTCGCCCCTGCTGCGCCGATGCGCTTGGTGAGTTCCGCCTCGATGTTCATGTGAATGTCCTCAAGCGAGGTCTTGAACTCGAATTTCCCTGCCTCGATATCGGTCAGTATTTCCTGCAAGCCACTTAGGATCTGCGAGAATTCATTTTCTGTTAGATACCCAGCCACCATTTGCGCCCGCGCATGGGCGATGGATCCTGCAATATCATGCGGATATAGCCGCCAATCGTAGGAAATGGATTCGCCAAATTGTTGGACGAGTGATGACGTATCTTGCGAGAAGCGGCCTTTCCACATGGCAGATGAGAATAAAGGTGATGATAAATTTTTCCCGCACAGATTGTGGGGGACGGGTGATTTGAATCCAAACCCAAGCAAGATGAAACGCGAAAAATGGTCTGAAGCGGAAATCTCTTTCAAACATGGAATTGCTTTTGGCATCGCTTGTGTGATCACTCGCCGCGCACGCAGGATATAATGTCATGCGCCGCCATTTGTAGAATCCTACCCATCACCAATATTATGTCACAAATCATACCGCTGATTAGCTCCGGAACCGCAGGCCCACTCGGCGTGCTCCACCTTCCACGCCTTTGGCAAAAAGCGTCTCTCGGCGCAGCGGGCAAGCTCCATGCAGATTACCCATCGTGCGGCCAAGGCTACGATCAAATGGTGCTGGATGGCCTCGCCATTGATAAGACGGCTTTTGAAAAATTCATCGCCACTAGCAAGCCTACCTACTGCGAGCTTGAGGCATGGGTCCTCTCTCAATCTGGCGGAGCGTTGGACTCCGCTGCCGTCGCCAAACTCAACGCCGCCATCACTGGCTACCATCACTCAGATCCTGTGCGCACCTCCATCTTGGCCGCCTCAGTCATCCCGGATGATGGGAAAATCCTTGATGCCATTAGCCTCAATAATCTCGACGATTGGTATTCTTTCCACCAGCAAGAGATCGCTTGAAATACCCTCCGCAGAGCGCCCGCCAGCGTTCTGCGGCTGCTGCATTTGAGAATCCCCCCACCCTTCCGCTCCACACTTGATTCTTTGGCACGCATTCTCGAACCTGTCCGTATGTCCGAGCCTGCACTGACCCCGATGATGGCCCAATATCAGGCCATGCGGAGATCATTGCCCGCCGATATCATCCTTTTTTACCGTCTCGGAGACTTTTATGAAATGTTCTTCGAGGATGCAAAAGCGGCTGCGCCAATCATGAATGTGGCCCTCACCAAGCGCGGAGGCACCCCCATGTGCGGCGTCCCCTACCACGCCGCCCAAGCTTACATCGCCCGCCTCCTCAAGGCAGGAAAACGCGTGGCCATCGCCGAGCAAACGTCCGAACCCATCGCTGGCAAGCTCGTTTCCCGCGAAATCGCCCACATTCTCACGCCCGGCTCCATCGATGATCTCACCCTGCTTGATGACCAGCGCCCGAATTACCTCGCTGCGGTTTTCCGCCACGGGAAAAACTTCGGCCTCGCTTGCATCGATCACACCACCGGAGAATTCACCATCGCCGAGTATGCAGATCGC
>JAYULG010000164.1:0-1117 GCA_043763755.1 Akkermansiaceae bacterium
CCCACCGCGGCGCAGGTGGCCGTGTGGGATCTTCCGCCACTGCGTTATTCTAGCACTCCAGCTAGTGACCGCGTGGCAAAGCTGGCAGAGAGTTGGCAAAAAGACCCAGCATTGGTGAAAGGGGATACACCCTTGGAACGTGTCCGTTTTATCCTCGCCGAGTTAGAGGTGCCTGAATCATCGCAAATTCTCGTGTTTTCTAAAACAAGTAAGCAGAACTCATTGATCCATCCGGATAACCCACGGGCACTATACTTTTCAAACAATGTCTATCTGGGTTATGTGCCGGGCGGGGCCTTGGAGGTGATCATCCAAGATGCGAGGCCTGGGCCTGTGTTCTACGTGATTGCTCTCGGTGATGTGTCGCAGCCGATCCGCGTGACACGCGATACGAATGATTGCCTATCTTGCCATGGCACGAGCCGCACTAAGGATGTGCCCGGGCTACTGGTGCGCTCAGTGTTTCCCAGTGCGAGCGGACTGCCATTGTTTGCCATGGGCTCGGAGCTTGTGACTCACCAGACAGCTATACAAAAGCGGTGGGGTGGCTATTATGTCACCGGTTCAGTTTCACTCCCTCATCTGGGAAATCAGACTTACGTGGAGGGGGAGGAAGCAATCCCAGAGAAGTATAACTGGCAGAGCTTAGAACATAGAATTTCAACAGTAAAATATCCGCGTGCGACGAGTGATATCGTGGCGCTAATGGTTCTAGAACACCAATGCCATGCCCATAATCTGCTCACCGCCGCATCCATGAATTACCGCCGCGCGAGCTACCTCATCAAAGCGATTCATCCCAGTGCAGATGCAGATGCTGGTGCCGCTGGCCAAATAGCAGAGCGCGCAGCTCGCGAAATTATAGATTGGTTTTTGTTTCGAGGTGAGGCGGGGCAGGGGGCCGATGGCGTGGAAGGAAACGAGGTATTCCAGCGGGATTTCGAGGCCGCAATACCGCACACGGCGGATGGTCACTCACTGGCAGAGTTCCATCTCAACGGGCGCATCTTCAAACATCGCTGCTCATACATGATCTATTCGGAAGCCTTCAGAGAATTACCCATACCTATTAAAAGCCGAGTAATCGCACGCTTGAAAAATATCATGGGTGCAGACA
>JAYULG010000165.1:0-14434 GCA_043763755.1 Akkermansiaceae bacterium
GCGAAAGGCCAGCCGGGGTTTTGCCAACGAGTATCTTGCGCGCAACGGTCAAACAGAATTCTCTATTTCCGTAATCAGCGCTTTGGAATTTCTGGAAGACTATGCCGTGCCGATGGATGGGCAGCGTTTTCTCGCTCCTTTTATCGCATTGCCCGTTAGTGCAGAAGTCGCTCGCCGGGGCAGCTTCATCAGGCGCGACTTGCGAGCGCGCGGAAAAATGATCGGGGATTTTGACATCCTGATTGCTGCCACAGCCTTGGATGCAGCAATTCCACTTGTGACTGATAACATTCGTCATTTTGGACGCATTGATGGACTCACGGTAGAACCTTACCGCTAAACCTAAATCTTCCCCGTGAGATGGCATGACCTTCACCTACATCCCCCAAAATTAACCGACACTTCACCTCCACAAATTAAAACTTTTTGCGAGATTTTTTAATCGAGATTTTTTTTGACAGGGGTGAGGTCTTTGTTACTGTCCGCCCGCTCGTCCCCACACCTAGGCAAGGGTGCCGCGTCTAGTCTCACTCGAAAATGAGATCGGTCGCGGTGTTTTTGTCGGCTGGAAGGATGGGAAACATAACACATTGCTCGCGTAGCTCAGGGGTAGAGCGCATCCTTGGTAAGGATGAGGTCGGGGGTTCGAATCCCCCTGCGAGCTCCAGGGTATCCACGAAAAATCTCAACAGTCTCAAGCAGAACAACACACCACCATGGCAAAAGAAGCATTCCAACGCAATAAGCCGCACGTAAATATCGGCACGATCGGTCACGTTGACCACGGCAAAACCACCCTCACTGCAGCGATTACCAATACGCTTGCTGACAAGGGGCTTTGCCAAAAGAAGAGCTACGCAGACATCGATGCAGCTCCAGAAGAGCGTGAGCGCGGCATCACCATCAACACTGCCCACGTCGAGTATGAAACCGTAAAGCGCCACTACGCTCACGTGGATTGCCCTGGCCACGCCGACTATGTAAAAAACATGATCACCGGCGCTGCTCAGATGGACGGTGGTATCCTTGTTGTTTCCGCTGCGGACGGCCCAATGCCTCAGACTCGCGAGCACATCCTGCTTGCCCGTCAGGTCGGCGTGCCTGCGCTCGTCGTATTTATGAACAAGGTGGACCTTGTTGATGATGCCGAGCTTCTCGAACTTGTTGAAATGGAAATCCGCGATCTCCTTTCGATGTATGAATTCCCAGGTGACGATATTCCAATCGTCATGGGTTCCGCCAAGCTCGCGCTTGATGGTGACCCAGCGCAGATGGAAAACGTGATGAAACTCATGGATGCTGTAGATTCCTACATCCCTGAGCCAGAGCGCCCGATTGATAAAACCTTCCTCATGCCAATTGAAGACGTGTTCTCGATTGAAGGCCGCGGCACCGTTTGCACTGGTCGTGTCGAGCGTGGAATCGTCAAGAAAATGGAAGAAGTCGAGATCGTCGGTATCCGCGATACACAGAAGACCACTGTCACAGACATAGAAATGTTCCGTAAACTCCTCGACGAAGGTCGTGCGGGTGACAACGTCGGCCTTCTTGTCCGCGGTTTGAAAAAGAACGATGTCGAGCGCGGTCAAGTCATCGCCAAGACTGGCACCGTCAAGGGACACACGATTTTCAAATCGGAAATCTATGTTCTCTCCAAAGAAGAAGGTGGCCGTCACACCCCGTTCTTCTCGAACTATCGCCCTCAATTTTACTTCCGCACCACGGACGTGACTGGCAGCATCAAGCTCCCTGAAGGCGTTGAAATGGTGATGCCTGGGGACAACATCAATCTTGAAGTTGAACTCATCACGCCCATCGCTATGGAGATGACGATGCGTTTCGCCATCCGTGAAGGTGGCCGCACCGTGGGCGCAGGCCGCGTCGGTGAAATCATCAAGTAATCTTAACAAGCAAACGAGGCTTCCTGTGGCTTTCCATAGGAACGCTGGACTCCGGGGCATCCCGCTTCTCAAGCGGGCTGCCCCTTGGTCGCCTCTAAAAACGGAAGTAGCTCAATTGGTAGAGTAGCGGTCTCCAAAACCGTTGGTTGTGGGTTCGAGTCCCACCTTCCGTGCCATTTTTCACTCTCAGTATCACCGTCACATCGACATCATGTTTACGAAAATCTCCAGTTTCTTGGGCGAGGTAAAAGGCGAGCTGCGCAAAGCGAGTTGGCCATGGGAGTCTGATCCCAAAATCAAAGGCCTCAAGAAATACAAAGAACTCGTCGATTCTACGATCGTCGTTCTCATCGCGATGATCTTGCTGGCTGGCTTCGTCCAATTTTGGGACTTTTTCCTCGTCTATATTGTTGGTTTTTTCACCAATATCGGCCACTGAAGTCTAACGTTTTTTCACCCCATCTCCGACCGACCCGTCATGTCAGAAACCAAATCATTCCGCGATCAGTGGTACGTAGTGCAAGTCCTTTCCGGCCAAGAAGGGAAAGTGCGTGATCGCATCGCCCGCACCGCCGAGGCAGAAGGAATGACAGAATACATCCGCGAGGTGCTCGTGCCCACCGAGATGGTCTCCGAGATCCGCCGCGGCAAGAAAACGGAAACGAAAAAGAAGTTTTTTCCGGGTTACATCATCGTCAATATGCACCTCGCTACCGAAGATGGCCAGCTCGTTGAGAAGACTTGGTTTTTCATCAAGGAAATGGATGGTGTGATCGGCTTTGCCGGCACCAAGGATCGCCCTGCGCCGATGCGCCAGCGCGAGGTGGATGCCATGCTCTCCCAAATCAAGGAACGCGAGGAAAGCGTCCGCCCGGCCATTAGTTTTGAAGTGGGCGATACGGTGAAAGTAGCCGATGGCCCATTCCAAAGCCAAAACGGTGTCGTCGAGGAAATCGATCCCGAGCGCGGCAAACTTCGCGTGTCTGTGAGCATCTTCGGCCGCAGCACTCCTGTCGAATTAGAATACTGGCAAGTCGAAAGAGCATAATTTTTCTCGACCAACGCTCCGAAATTTACAATCACCCCTCTCCCGCACTTAAATTAGCATCCAAATATGGCCAAGGAAGTCGTCAAAATCATTAAGCTCCAAATCAAAGCAGGAGTCGCCAATCCATCCCCGCCCGTAGGCCCAGCCTTGGGTCAAGCAGGGGTGAACATCATGGCGTTTTGTAAGGAATTCAACGCTGCCACCCAAGCCCAGACGGGTGATGTGTTACCAGTGGTGATTTCTGTTTACAAGGACAAGTCATTCTCATTCATCACCAAGAAACCGCCAGCCGGGAATCTCCTCAAGAAAGCAGCAGGCCTCGCTTCTGGTTCCAAGGAGCCGAACAAAATCAAGGTCGGCAAACTCACCAAGGCCCAGTTGATGGAAGTGGTAAAAATCAAAATGCCTGATATGAATACCAAGGATCCCGAAGCCGCAGCCCGCATTCTTGCTGGTACCGCCCGCCAAATGGGCCTTGAAATCGAAGGTTACTAAATCGAAGGATGTTGGCATCTCGCTGACATCATCTCCAAACTTCTCAGCCTAAGGCTTCATCGCCTGAAGCACCCCGCAGGAGGGAATCGCACCCCGCAATTTCCGCCCGAACTGCTCACAACTACCAAAATGGCCAAACATCGCAGCAAACGCTACAAACAGGCAGTCGCCCTTGTCCAAGTCGGCAAGAATTACTCCCTAACAGACGCAATCAGCACCGTGAAACAATTTCCGGCGCCGAAATTTATCCCTACCGTCACTCTTTCATTCCACCTCGGCGTGGACCCACGGAAAAGTGATCAAATGGTCCGAGGTTCTGTTTCACTTCCTCATGGGACTGGCAGAAACGTCCGCGTGGCCGTCTTCGCCCAAGGTGCGGCCGCTGAGGCTGCTATCGCCGCAGGCGCAGAGCACGTGGGCTACGAAGATCTCATCAAACGCGTCCAAGAAGGTTTTACAGATTTCGATTCCGCCATCGCCACTCCAGATGCCATGGCAGAGGTTCGGAAAATCGCCCGGGTTCTTGGACCTCGCGGCCTGATGCCTAACCCGAAGACTGGCACCGTCACCGATGATACTGCCAAGGCAGTCCGCGAGGTAAAGGCAGGCCGCGTCGATTTCAAACTCGATAAAAACGGCAATGTCTCTGGCTCGATTGGTAAATCCTCCTTCGAGTCTGCCCAATTGGAAGAAAACGCCCGCGCTTTTGTGGACAGCGTTGTTCGTGCCAAGCCGCCCTCCGCGAAAGGAAACTACATCCAAGCCGTGACTCTCGCCGCTTCGATGCTTCCCGGGCTTCCACTAGAAGCCGCCACTTACACCAAAGCCTCAGCTTAACCCGCTAGCCCACGACCATGAATCCCGATAAGAAAATCATCATCAACGGCCTGTTGGATCGCGTCAACGCCTCACCCTACCTGATCGTCATCGATTACACTGGCCTCACTGTGAAGCAATTCACTGAGCTGCGCACCCGCCTTGATGCGGGTGGTGCCCAGTGCACCGTGGCGAAAAACAGCTACATGCGCAAAGCCCTGGCCGAGGCTGGAATGCCAGACATCGGCACCGATCTCGTGGGTCAAATGGCCTACGTCATGGGCCAAAGCGAAGTCTTCTCCGCTGCCAAGGTTATCAAGAATTTCGAAAAGGAATTCAAGAAACCCGAGATGAAGGTGGGAATCCTTGGCAATGCCGTGCTTGATGCGGAAAAGCTCAAGGCCATCGCTGATATCCCATCCCGCGAAGCAGTCCTGTCCCAACTTCTTGCCACTATCCTCGAGCCTGCAACCCGCATCGCCCGGATCGTGCAAAACAAGTTCAACCCGGAGGGCGAAAGCTCAGCGGAAGAAACCACGCCAGCGGAAGAAACCGTTGCCGATGAGGCACCCGCCGTCGAGGCCCCAGCCGAGACAGCACCCGCTGCCGAGGCTGAGGCTGAGGCCCCCGCCGCTGAATCACAAACAATCTGATAGGATGGTGGTAGCGGCTCCCGTTGCCACCTGCACACATAATGGTTCCTCGTCGGGGCAGCGGCCGCTGTCCTGAAATCTCCGGAGGCTTCGGAGGCGACGACACCGCAATTGGAGAAAATAAAAATGGCTAATATTGCAACACTGATTGAAGAACTCGGCAAGCTCACCGTACTGGAGGCTGTCGATCTCGTAAAACAACTTGAAGAAACTTGGGGCGTATCTGCCGCTGCACCAGTCGGCGTTGCCGGTCCTGCTGCCGTCGCAGAAGCTGTCGAAGAAAAGACGGAATTCGACGTGGTCCTCACCGAGTGTGGTCCAAATAAGATTGCCGTCATCAAGGCCGTCCGCGAAGTCGCTCCTGGTCTCGGCCTTGCCGATGCCAAGAAACTCGTCGAAAGCGCTCCCGCCAAAATCCTCGAAGGCGTTGCCAAAGAGGCCGGCGAAGCTGCCAAGAAAAAACTCGAAGAGGCTGGTGCCAAAATCGAGCTCAAGTAACACTGATTTGCTTTTTTCCCGAGGTGGAGCAATCTGCCTCGGGATCTTTTGCCGTGATCGGCGCGAGACTCTCATAAAACACTAGGCTTTCGCGCCGTTTCCGACACTTATTTTCCTCGCTTGAATACTTTCCACGCTTGAATTCCACACTGCCTGAGACCGGATACCGGCTCGGGCTCAATTTGTAAGAAGAATACCACTAAACGCCATGGCTGAACGTCTCTATTTCGGTAAATTCGAAGAAGTCATCGAGCCGCCTAACCTCATTGAGGTGCAGAGCCGGTCCTACGATGAATTCCTCCAGAAGGAAGTGCTCCCTAGCGAGCGCGCTGATGCAGGACTCCAAGCGGTTTTCCGCGAGGTATTTCCCATCAAAAGCTACGATGAAGCGATCGAACTCGATTTCGTCGCCTATGACATTGAAGATCCCAAAATCACTTCGCTTGATTCCCTCCGCAACAGCGAGAGCTTCAGTGCCGCCCTTTACGTGACCTTCAAGCTCAAGGACGAGACGGGTAACAAAAAAGAGCGCGTTTACATGGGCGAACTGCCGATGATGACCCGCCGTGGCACTTTCATCATCAACGGTGCCGAGCGTGTCATCGTTTCACAGCTTCACCGCTCACCCGGGATTTGTTTTGAAACATCCCAGCACTTGAATGGCAAGCTGCTCCACTCCTTCCGCATCATCCCAGACCGCGGCTCTTGGTTGGAAGTCCAGTTCGACACAAACGATCTTCTATACGTCTATCTCGACCGCCGCCGCCGCCGTCGTAAGTTCCTCGCTACCACGTTTCTCCGCGTCCTCGGCTACCCGACGGACCGCGATATTGTGAGCCATTTCTACTCGCCTGAGGCACTTGCTCTTAGCGAAAAAATGGATGAAGGCGAGCTTGGCCACAAAGTCCCATTTGAAGACATTCTAGATGGTGAACTCACTGTCGCCAAAGCCTACGAGCCGCTCACCATCGGCATCGTTCGCCAGCTTCTCGCGCTCGGCCACAAGACCGTCGAGGTCATCGATGGTCGCGAGGACGAAATCCTTCTCAAATCCCTCCGCAAAGACCCGGCAAAGGACGAGGAATCTGCCCTCAAGGACATCTACCGTAAGCTCCGCCCCGGCGATCCGCCAACCGCTGCAAATGCCCGCGCCCTTCTCAAGCGCTTGTTTTTCGATGCGAAAAAATACGATCTCACCCGCGTGGGACGCTACAAAATCAATCAGAAACTGGGCATCCAAGTGGACTCAGATCAGCGGATCATGGTCCCAGAGGATTTCCTCGCTGCCGTCCGCTACATTCTCAAGCTGAAAAAGGGCGACGGTGTCATTGATGATATCGATCACCTTGGCTCCCGCCGCGTCCGTGCCGTGGGTGAACTCCTCGCGAACCAATGCCGTGTGGGTCTGGCCCGCACCGAGCGTTTGGTCAAAGAGCGGATGACACTTTTCGACGTAAACATCGAGGGCATGACCCCGCAGAAACTCATCAATCCGAAGGCGCTTTCCGCCGTCGTCCGCGATTTCTTCGGTCGGTCCCAGCTCTCGCAGTTCATGGACCAAACGAACCCACTCGCCGAGCTCACCCACAAGCGCCGGCTCTCGGCACTTGGCCCAGGTGGTCTCAATCGCGACCGTGCTGGCTTTGAAGTCCGCGACGTGCATCCATCCCACTACGGCCGGATTTGCCCGATCGAGACCCCGGAAGGTCCGAACATCGGCCTTATTAACTCGATGTGTACTTACGCTCGAATCAATGAGTTCGGTTTCATCGAGACGCCTTACCGCCGCGTAGTGAACTCCAAGGTCACCAACGAAATTGAATACCTCACTGCGGACCAAGAGGAAAATTTCCTCATTGCTCAGGCGAACAACCCAATCACCAAGGCCGGTGCCTTCACATCCGAGCGCATCACCGCCCGTGAAAAAGGTGGTGAATTCATCGAAGCACTCCCTGCCGACGTGAATTACATGGACGTTTCACCCAAGCAGCTCGTCTCCGTGGCTGCCGGCTTGATTCCTTTCCTTGAGCACGATGATGCGAACCGCGCGCTCATGGGTTCGAACATGCAACGCCAAGGTGTGCCGCTCCTTGTTTCTGAGTCGCCGCTCGTCGGCACCGGTCTCGAAGGTAAGGCTGCCCGTGATTCACGTGCTGTCGTCGTCGCTGAGTTGGACGGAATTGTTGCCGCAGCCACCGCAGAAATTATCGTTACCACTTCAGACGGCAGCCTTCCAGTTTCCGAGGAGAAATTCCTCAGCGATGCGGAATCCGTGCGCACAAATCTGGACAAAGGCATCATGGCCTATCCCTTGCGGAAGTTTATGCGCTCCAATGCCGGCACCTGCATCAATCAGAAGCCTATCGTCATCAAGGGCCAGAAAATCAAAAAGGGCCAAGTCCTCGCTGATGGACCCAACACTGAAGATGGCGAACTCGCCATTGGTCGCAATGTTCTCGTCGCCTTCATGCCATGGAACGGCTACAATTTCGAAGATGCCATCGTCATCTCCGAGCGCGTGGTGAAGGATGATGTTTACACCTCCATCCACATTTCTGAGTTCGATGTCGCCGCCCGCGACACCAAGCTCGGCCCAGAAGAAATCACCCGGGATATCCCGAACGTAGGTGAGGATGCACTTCGTAATCTCGACCATGATGGCATCATCCGCATTGGCGCAGAAGTGAAGCCTGGCGATATCCTCGTCGGGAAAATCACTCCTAAGTCCGAGACCGAGCTTGCTCCAGAAGAGCGCCTACTCCGCGCCATCTTCGGTGAGAAGGCTGCTGACGTGAAAGACACATCCCTCCGCGTCCCATCCGGCTGCGTCGGTATTGTCCAAGACGTCCGCGTTTCCCAAAGTGGATTTGCCAAAAAGCGTGCCGAAAAGGTCGATCCCGTCGAACTCAAGAAAACGCTCAAAAAGATCAACGACGAGCACAAGAAAAAGGCGGACAAGCTCACGGACGATCTCACTGAGCGCTTATCCGATATCCTGCTGGGCGAGAAAATCCCGCTTGATGTCGTCAACGCACAAACTGGCGAGATCATCATCCCAGCGAACCGCAAGATCACCAAGACCCTGCTCCGCAAGCTAGCCTCCGTCCATGACCATATCGAAATCGATCCTTCCCCGATCCGTAACAAGATTTTGGAAATCATCAGCTCCTTCGAGGGTCGCTTCCAAGAACTCGATACCGAGCGGGAGCGTAAGCTGGACTCCCTAGAGTCTGGAGATGAAGTCGATCCCGGCGTGATCAAGGAAGTCAAAGTCTTCATTGCTGCCAAACGGAAACTTTCCGTCGGTGATAAAATGGCAGGTCGCCATGGTAACAAGGGCGTCGTTGCCACCATCGTCCCTGAGGAGGATATGCCTTATCTTGCCGATGGCACTCCCGTCGATATTTGCCTCAATCCACTTGGCGTGCCTTCGCGGATGAACGTCGGACAGGTGCTCGAAACCCACCTCGGCGTTGCTGCCAAGGCCCTCGGATTCAAAGTCGCTACTCCGATTTTCGATGGCATCAAAGAGAGCGTCATTTGGGATTTCATGTCCAAAGCAAAGCAAGTCGATGGTGTGAAATTCGTCGGCGATAACGGAGAACTTCGCGCCCGCAAGCCTGGCGAACCGGAAGGCCGTGGCTACACATGGATTGGCGATGGCAAGGACGGCACCACTGGCGGGAAATCCACCCTCTATGATGGCCGCACCGGGGAAGCCTTCCATAACCCCGTGGTGGTTGGGATGATCTATATTCTCAAGCTCGGCCACTTAGTCGCCGATAAGATTCATGCCCGCGCCGTCGGCCCGTACTCGCTCGTCACCCAGCAGCCGCTCGGTGGTAAGGCGCAATACGGTGGCCAGCGTTTCGGAGAGATGGAGGTTTGGGCACTCCAAGCGTATGGAGCCGCCTACACCCTCCAAGAACTTCTCACCGTCAAGTCGGACGATGTCCAAGGCCGCACCCGCATTTACGAGGCAATCGTCAAAGGCGATAACAACCTCGAAGCTGGCACGCCTGAGTCCTTCAACGTTCTCATCAAGGAAATGCAGTCCCTCGGCCTCGATGTCCGTCCGGGTCGCAAGGGTTCCACCCATGGCTCCGGCATGACCGGTGGCTTGGATGACTACTCCCTCGATGATCTTACCCTGTAATTTTAACCGCGAACCCTAAACCTCACCTAAACCGTTACCAATTAACATGAGTGTCGATCACAACCTTCGCGAACTATTTGGCGTGGACGAACGCCAAGAGGCTTTTGACCAAGTCTCCATCACCGTGGCATCTCCAGAAATCATCCGCTCTTGGTCCAAGGGCGAGGTGAAAAATCCGGAAACCATCAATTACCGGACCTTCAAGCCTGAAAAAGGCGGTCTCTTCTGCGAACGCATCTTCGGCCCCACCCGGGACTGGGAATGTGCTTGCGGAAAATACAAGCGCATCAAACACAAAGGTGTCATTTGCGACCGTTGCGGAGTAGAGGTTACTCTCAGCCGCGTCCGTCGCGAGCGCATGGGCCACATCGAGCTTGCCGTGCCAGTTTCTCACATCTGGTTCTACAAATGCATGCCTTCCCGCATCGGCCTGATGCTAGACATGAGCGCCCGCCAGCTCGAGCGCGTCATTTATTACGAAGACTACGTCGTCACTGAGCAGGGGAATACCGCCCTCGAAGTTGGGCAACTCCTCACGGAAAATGAACTCCGCGAAGCGGAAGATACCTATGGCGATGGCTCATTCCAAGCCAGCATGGGTGCCGCTGCTATCATGGAGCTTCTCCGCCAGTGCGACCTAAATTCCCTGATCGTCAAGCTCACGGAAGAGCTCGGAACCACCCGTTCCAAGCAAAACAAAAAGAAGCTCTCCAAGCGCCTCAAGATCACCCAAGGCTTCGCGCAATCCAAATCGCGCCCTGAATGGATGATCCAGACGGTCCTTCCTGTGATCCCGCCGGACCTGCGTCCGCTCGTCCCGCTCGAAGGTGGCCGCTTCGCCACTTCCGACCTCAACGACCTCTACCGCCGCGTCATCAATCGCAACAATCGCCTCAAGAATCTTCTGCTTCTCAAAACGCCGGAAGTCATCATCCGCAACGAAAAGCGGATGCTACAAGAGGCCGTCGATGCCTTGTTTGACAACGGCCGCCACGGTCGTGCCGTCACCGGTGCTGGCAATCGCCCGCTCAAGTCCCTCAGCGATATGCTCAAGGGCAAGGGTGGCCGTTTCCGCCAAAACCTTCTCGGTAAACGCGTCGATTACTCGGGCCGCTCCGTCATCGTCGTTGGTCCAGATTTAAAACTCGGCCAATGCGGACTTCCCAAAAAGATGGCTCTCACTCTGTTTGAGCCATTCATCATCCGCCGCCTCAAGGAGCTTGGCTACTGCCACACCGTGCGCTCGGCCAAGAAGATGATTGATCGGAAAACCACCGAAGTCTGGGACATCCTCGCGGAAGTCACAAAGGGTCACCCGATCCTCCTGAACCGCGCTCCCACGCTTCACCGTCTCTCCATCCAAGCATTCGAACCGAAGCTCATCGAAGGTGAGGCCATCCGCGTCCACCCACTCGTTTGCACGGCTTACAATGCAGACTTCGATGGCGACCAAATGGCCGTCCACGTCCCGCTTTCAATCGAGGCCCAGATGGAGTGCCGCCAGCTCATGCTTGCGCCCAACAATATCTTTTCGCCTGCATCCGGTCGCCCCGTTACCGTTCCCACTCAGGACATTATTCTCGGCACCTATTACCTTACTTGGGCCGGCATCCGCACCCAGAAAGACCGTGAAAGAGAGGAGCACATGCCTCTCTTTGAAAGCGCATCCGAAGTGGAATTCGCTCTCGCTGCCGAGAAAATCGAGTATCACCAGTGGATCCGTTTCCGGAACCCAGACCATGGGAAAAAATCCGTCTTCGGCTATAAAGGCGAGGAACTCACCGATAAAGATCGGAAGGAACTCTCGCCCATCCAGCAAGCCCTACGCGAAGGAAAAATCATTGAGACCACTCCTGGCCGCGTTCGTTTCAACGAAATCTGGCCCGTTGGCGTCGGCTTCATCAACAACAACGTCGGCAAGAAACAAATCGGCGATATCATTTGGCGCTGCTACCAAGTTTCCGGCAAACCGAAGACCGTTGAAGTCCTTGATGAACTCAAAAACCTCGGTTTCCGCGAAGCTACCCGCTCCGGAACTTCCATCGGTATTGTCGATATGGTCATCCCTGAGGAGAAGCCAGAAGTCATCGCCAAGGCTTACGAAGAAGTCGAAAAAGTCACCAAACAATACCGGAACGGCGTCATCACCGATGGCGAGCGCTACCAAAAAGTGGTGGACGTTTGGACCCAAGCCACCGACACGATTGCTAATGCGCTCTATCGCAAGATCGAGTTCAACGAAGGCAAGAAAAAGGCCTCGCCACTCTTCATGATGGTCGATTCCGGTGCCCGCGGTAACAAGTCCCAAATCAAGCAACTTGGCGGTATGCGCGGCCTCATGGCCAAGCCTTCCGGCGAGATCATCGAACGCCCCATCATCTCGAATTTCCGGGAAGGTCTCTCGGTTCTCGAGTATTTCATCTCTACCCACGGTGCCCGCAAAGGTCTCTCGGATACTGCCCTCAAAACGGCGGACTCCGGCTACATGACCCGGAAGCTCGTGGACGTTGCCCAAGATGTGATCGTCTTTAAGCAAGAGTGCGGCACCGTCAATGGCATCACCGTCGCCGCTATTTATGATGGCGATGAGGAAACTGCATCGCTTTCCAGCCGCATCTACGGACGCGTTTCATGTGAGCAGCTCAAGGATCCCGTCACAGGTGACATCATTGTCGCCATTGACGATGTCATCAACGAGATCCAAGCAAATGCCATCGAACGCATCGGTGTTCTCAAGCTAAAAATCCGCTCCGTCCTCACCTGCGAAGCTGAGCGCGGCTGCTGTGCAAATTGTTACGGGCTGAACCTTGCTACAGGGCTCCCTGTAAAAATCGGTGAAGCCGTCGGCATCATCGCCGCCCAATCCATCGGCGAGCCGGGCACCCAGCTCACCATGCGGACATTCCACGTCGGTGGAGTCGCCGCCGCTACGTTCAAACAGCCTATCATTAAGGCCAAGAACAGCGGTCGCCTCATTTACAAGGACATGCGCACGGTGCAAGACGTGGATGGTCATTGGGTCGTCCTCAATAAGAACAGCACCATTTCCATCCGCGACAAAGAAGGCCTCGAACTCGAAAGCCACCAGATCGTCATCGGTTCCGTCATCTCTGTCAAAGACGGTGAGGATGTCAAAAAGGGCGATACTGTCGCCACTTGGGATCCCTACAACGTGCCTATCCTCACCGAGAAACACGGCAAGGTTGAGCTACGCGATATGATTTCCGGCATCACCGTCACCAACGAGACGGACAAGGAAACTGGCAAAAAAGGCATGGTCGTCACGGAGCACAAAGAGGATCTTCATCCGCAAGTCGTCATCATCGATGAAAAGACCAAGGAGATCAAAGCCAGCTACTCCATCCCTGTCGGCGCCCACCTTTCCGTCAAGGAAGGCCAAGTCGTCACCGCTGGAACGCAAATTGCCAAGACACCCCGGAAGGTCGCCCGCACCAAGGACATCACCGGTGGTCTTCCTCGCGTGGCCGAGCTTTTCGAAGCCCGCAAGCCCAAGGATGCGTCAGTCATCGCGAAAATCGAAGGCAGCGTCTCCTTTGGTGGCAACGTCCGTGGCAAGAAAAAGGTCATCGTTACCCACGCCGAGTCAGGCGAGCAGATCGATCACCTTGTTCCCATGGGTAAGCACATCGTCGTCACCGAGGGCGATGTCGTCAAACGAGGCGATCAAATCACCGAAGGCCCCGTCTCTCCCGAGGATCTCCTCGAGGCTTGCGGCGCCCAAGAACTCCAAGAGCACCTCGTCAACGAAGTCCAGTCCGTTTACCGCGTCCAAGGCGTGGAAATCAACGACAAACACATCGAAGTCATTGTCCGTCAAATGCTCCGCAAGGTGAAAATCACCGATCCGGGCGATGCCGACCAATACCTCTGGGGTGATCAAGTCGAGCGTTCCAGCTTCAAGCGCATCAACGCAGCCATCATCGCAAACGGTGGTAAGCCTGCCGAGGGCGAGCCTGTTCTGCTTGGCATCACCAAAGCCTCCCTCGAGACCGAATCGTTCATCTCAGCCGCCTCCTTCCAAGACACCACCCGTGTCCTTACCGAAGCGGCCACCCTCGGACGAGTCGATTACCTCAGCGGCTTCAAGGAAAACGTCATCATGGGTCATCTCGTTCCCGCCGGCACCGGATTCTATCACCACCGTGAATCAGAATTCGAGTTCACCGTCGAGGAGCCAGAACCCATCGTCGCCCCCAAGGAAACCTTCGAAGACGACGAAGACGCCGCCACCGCGTAACTCCTGCATCGCCATCACCAAGCCCCGGCTCGCCCCAGCGCGAGTCGGGGTTTTTGCATCTTCTCAAGGAGCGTTGGCGTGTCGCCAAAAAGAATCACCTACTTAAGTCCCTTCCGCATATACACTCGACGTTCCAGCATCAATCCATCGCTTCCTCCAGTGAAGTTAACTCCAGTTGCGAACCCAGCTAAGAGAGGGGATTCACCTGCTGAATTGAAGAAATGCCCGAAGTCATTTCCCAAGGCGACACTTCGGAGTTAGCAAGGGTAAACCTGCGAGATGCGCCCAATCTCATTATAGTATCGCCACGATGAAGCCCTAGCTCAGATCACAATTAAAAGCCAGATATTTAGTAAGCTTTCATCGGTGTCCGAAAGTTTTGCTTTTCCGTATTCGCCCTGATGGTGATGGTGGCTTTTGTTAGCATCTAATGACCCTTGTTTTCCGCAGGTCTGTGCATGACGATAGACGAAACAAGGAAAGGCCATGGTTTATCGAAGTGGGCCCAGGACAGGGTGATTGGCTGGCTAAGGGCAGTGCGGTGGGGTTTGGGTGAGTAGGCGGGTGGCTTGGGCGCGGTGCTGGGTGTAGTGGTCGAAGGCGGCGTTG
>JAYULG010000166.1:0-1109 GCA_043763755.1 Akkermansiaceae bacterium
CTTCTCAAAGACCTACGGAAAGCAGGCTTTGAACTTGATCGGCAGAAAGGCTCCCACCGCCAGTTCAAGCACCCCAATGTGGATGGAGTCATCACTCTCTCTGGTGCCGAAGGAGCGGATGCTAAAACTTACCAAGAGCGACAAATCCGCGAAGTCATTGCCAAATCTACCTCAGCCAGCTAGGCTCCCATCATGAAATTAGAAGATCAATACCACCGCTTCGTTCGCTGGTCCGATGAAGATCAATGCTACATCGGCTACTGCCCGGATCTCTATCTTGCAGGAGTTTGTCACCACGAATCCGAAGAGAATTGTTACGCCGATCTCTGCGCCATCGTCCGCGACGAAGTCGCCCACCGCACTGCCAAAAGCGCCCCCCTTCCTGAACCCAAAGTCCGCATCACCCGCGATCTCGACTACGCCACCGCATGAAGGATGCTCTCCTACCAAACCCATAAGGAGCGGCGACATTCCTGTCGCCATTTTCGCTTCTGTTCATCTCCACACTCAGTTGATTCGGTAAACCCGCCACTACGCACTGCCGCCCGATGAGTTCTAAAGCCACCGTTTACCTCGAAACCACCATTCCAAGTTTCCTGACCTCCCGCCCCTCCAACGACCTGATTCTGGCGGGACAACAGCAGCTCACCCTCCGCTGGTGGAATTCCCGGAAGCGTCATTATTCCGTATTCATTTCGGAATTGGTCATCGAAGAGGCGGGAAGAGGCGACTCGCAAGCCGTCAGAAAACGGATCGCCGCCGTCAAAAACCTGCCCATCCTCGAAATCGACGATGAGACCATCAAGCTCGGCGCCCAAATCCTCAAAAGTGGAGTCATCCCTCAAAAGGCGGCAGCCGATGCCGGTCACGTCGCCGTTGCCGCAAGGCACGGAATCGACTACCTTCTCACCTAGAACTGCAAACACATTGCCAACGCAGAAATCATCCGCCGCTTGGAACAAGTCATCCGGAATCAAGGATACATCGCACCGACCATCTGCACACCCACCGAACTCTTTGGAGGCTAAGACCATGAATAACAATCCACTCGTCACCGAAATCCGCAAAAAAAGGGCCGAAATCCTCGATTCCCACCAAGGCGACTATCA
>JAYULG010000167.1:0-1109 GCA_043763755.1 Akkermansiaceae bacterium
CGGATAAACGAGTGGTAAATCACCCACGGGCTTGAGAGTGGAGGCATCAAGCCAAGCTGCTGCGCCATCCGGTAGTAGCTTGATGAAACAACGCTGGAACTCACCAAATGAAGCTCCTTGGGGAATGAGAACGTTATCCGCAACGCTGGAATCAGCACCCTTCATGAGGCCGGTGGTGCGCGGATCAAACACAGAATTCAGGGTAGCAGCCTTACGGAGAGAGTAGTTGTCCCCTGGCTTGACACCTGCGGCTGAAATATCATCGGGAACCGTGAGGCGGAGACCTTGCCAATGGGTAATTTCCTGGATCACTCCGGCTTTGGCACCGCTGGTGATTTCAAGAATATAGGTGGTGCCTTGGGTGAGAGTGACAGGGGCATCGCTGTTGGCGAGTTCTACATAGTCGCTACCGATGAAAGCGATGGTGCCAAGGGCGATGGTAGAGTGATGCAGCCGGAGCCCAATGATGTTCATGCCTTGATGGAGGCGCTCAGAAATGAAACCAGCTACCACGCTGTAGCCCGTATTCATCTCTGCGGGTGTGGTGGAGGCGACAGGGGCCGTTTGTGCACTCTCAGCGGCGATGGCGGGAAGCGCGAAGGCGAAGGGGACCAGAAAGGGAAGTAGTAGTTTCATGTCCAACGGCGGATAGCATTTCTGGAGGTAGGGAGCGAGGAAAACTTTTAAGATGCGGCGGGAGATTGGGAGATTGGGGAGAAAGATTTGTGTTTTAGCATAAATGTCTCCCTGTCCGATGATTGAGCTTTTGATTTGTCTGGGTAGGAGTTTTGCTCAGCTTCGTATCCTATTTCCGCCTATGACAAAGACCGCCCTTGCCAAAGCTATTCTCCGGCTGCACCGGGCCGGGGAGGCGCTGAACATTTCTGCAGTGAGGAAAAATCATCCACATCTCTTGGATGCGGCATTTTCATTCACGCCTTTCCTCGGTTGGAAACAGGCATTGGAGCTTGCGGGGCTGGACTACGAGGTGATTCGAATCGAGCTGGATGAGGAGGTGGAGTGCATGATTTGTGGGGGCTACTACAAGGTGCTGATTGGGCACCTTATCGGCATTCACGGGGTGGAAAATGGGGAAGAATATCGCAGGG
>JAYULG010000168.1:0-3885 GCA_043763755.1 Akkermansiaceae bacterium
CCACCAATATCTAAACCCACGAAGTAAGAATCATTTGCCATAACTCCACTGAGTCTTTTTTGAAAAACAATCTCTGTCAAGGCAATGGAAAGGACCACCGCAGCGGATGCGAAACTGGGTGATCCTTTCTCAAAAAGGAGCGTGGGAGATTACTTCGCGGGTGCAGCCAATAGTTTGACCATTTCCTCACCTACCCCGGTGGCAGACGCAGGGTTTTGCCCCGTCACTAGCCGCTCGCTCACGACTACCTTCTTTTCAAAGTTTCCGGCAGCGTGGTGTTTTGCGCCGAGTGCTTCGAGTCGATCAACCAGAAAAAACGGCACGACACCTTCCATCTTCACGGCGATCTCCTCTTCATTTGTGAAAGCCGAGACATCCTTCCCGTCTACCAGTAATTTTCCGTTCGCGAGTTTGATGCTTAACAATCCCGCTGGGCCGTGGCAGACGGCTGCTACCACACCGCCGTTGTCATAAATTTCCCCGCCGATACGGGCTAACTCCAGATCACCGGGGAAATCCCACATCGTGCCATGGCCACCTGCGTAAAAAATGGCGGCGTAGTCACTTGCCTTCACCTCGCTGGGACGGAGCGTGGTCTCTATCGCATTCACGTTTGCCGCATCTTCGAGAAATGCCTTGTTGATGGGGTCACTGAGATCCTTGCCATCCATCGGTGGTTTACCACCTAGCGGGCTTACGAAATCAATCTGGAAGCCTGCATTTTGAAGGACGTGGTGCGGATGTGTGACTTCGGAAAGATAGAAGCCAGTTTTTTCCCCGGTGTTTCCTTTCTCGGCATGGCTGGTGAGCACGAAAAGGACGCGCTTTGAAGCGGTCGTATTTTCCGGCTCAGCGGCCATGATGCCTGAAACTTGGACTGCTGAACTAATTAGAAGTGGGAGTATTGCTTTGGTATTCATAACTCCTAAAGATTGCACAGAATGATCCATCGTAAAAATCGTATGATTGCATTGCAGCGATGCCAAAATGTGATAGATCGGAGCACATGGAACTTCGTCATTTGAAAACTTTCCAAGCAGTCGCCGAGGAGCTTCATTTCTCTCGTGCTGCTGCGAGATTGCGCGTCGCTCAGCCTGCATTGAGTCGGACGATCATGGATCTCGAGTCTGAGATGGGTGTGAAACTAGTGGAGAGAAATTCGCGTGGAGTCTCACTGACAGAAGCCGGGAGCGTCTTCCTGCACCGAGTTAAAAGAATTTTGCACGACACAGAAGATGCAATCAGCACTGCCCAGCGCCGCTCACGTGGAGAAACAGGCACACTGCGGATCGGGTTTATCGGAACTCTCAGTTATGAATTGTTGCCTCGTTTACTCAGAGACTATCGGGCGGTGTTTCCAGCGGTAGAGTTAATCATGCGTGAACTCGGCCCTACTCAACAACGCCGGGAGATCCTTGCTGGGGCATTGGATTGCGGCTTCATCGGTCTAATTCCAAATAGCAAGGACACGGAACTAGACATGGTGCTCGCAGCAGAAGATTCCCTGATGGTGGCCATTCCTGATACTCACCGTTTGGTATCGAATACGAAACTCCGCCTGGCGGATTTGCGAAACGAGCCGTTTTACCTCACCTCCCGCGTCAATGCGCCAGCTTTTAATCCATGGCTCATCAGCTTGTGTCAAAAAGCCGGATTTGAGCCACAGATCGTTTCTGAAATTGATCGCTCTGCTACAGTGTTAAACTATGTGGCAGCTGGATTTGGCCTATCGATTTTCCCAAGCCGGATTACAGCGCTGGCCACACCCGGTGTTATTTTTTTGCCACTCAGTGGGCGGCTGCCTCTTTACCAATACAAGCTGGCATGGGCGCGGGGGAATTCATGCCAGCGGCTGGCTGACTTTGCGAAACTGGTGGTGGCACATTCACCAAGCTTTCAAGCGAAGGCCCACTTGCCCAAACAAACCAGTCTCTAAGTCCTCAGCTGAAAAATTATCACCATCCGGGTCACTAAGTCTGATTTCGTTTCCAAAGGTAGCACCTGCACCAGCTGTCATCCACAATTGCCCTGTGATGCGGCGGCTCACGTAAAGGCCAAGTTGATAGCTGGATAGATCAATTGAGCGAGACTCACCTCCTTCATCCGTGATATTCCAAACTCCTCCAGCGGGATCTCCACGCACTGAAATTAACCAATCATTATCTGGAGTGTAAGCGGCGACGAACACAGGACCATACTGGCCGACGCGGAGTTTCTCGCTGACTTTCCAGTCAAAATTGATTCCCGGGAAAACCATCATATCACCGTTGAGATTGATGACCGCTGCACCAGCACCCAGAGTAAAACTATCGGAAAAACGGTAACCTACCCCCCCCGCAACGTCGAAAGTGAAGTCATCCTCATCGATGTGTTGGAAATCGCTCGCAAGATCTACATTGGCAAATCCACCGTAGACCCAAGGTGAAGCGTCATCTCTTTTAAGGGCGAATACGCTAAGGCTCAGCGTGTGAAGTTCCTCGTCTCTCAAACCAAGGGGCGGCGGTGTCACGCCATCAAAATCCAACGACGTTAAATCATAGCGGAACTGCGGAATGATAGTGAGTCCGGTGGCAGGATTGAGTGGTTTGGAAAGAAGCGTGCGAATTTCAAAAGTCGTGGTATTCAGGCTGCCGTCTCCATCTTGGAGATCCATCCCATCTGTGTAATTAAACATTGCTTCACTCACATTGAAGCCCGGCATGCCAGAATTTTCAGTGGAAGCGTAGAGTGGTAGACTTAGTAAGCAACTTGCAGCGGTTAATTTACGTAACATCTGCAATCCATGCTCCGCATTGGCCATCGGCGCAAGGTAAAGTTAGAAGGAGTTCATTTTTCCTTCATACCAATGTAAGGGTTATTACTACTTGAACATCACCAAAAGGCAAATGAGTCTCGCCGCGCTGCGACCACCAAGCAGCTTGTTTGCGAAATGAAATCTAAGTATTCCTGCCAATTCTTCTTACTCCTGTTATTATTAAGTTTAGGGTTTTGTCTAGGAGTCTCACCCTCTGTCAGTGGCCAAATCCCTGGACTAAACGCTATCACTGATGGGACGAATATCGCAAAGCCGTCCGAGCCAGAAACTGAAGAACAGACTTTAGCCCGCTTTGAACTGTGGCGACAAGAGGCCAGAACGACACTAGCCCGGCTGGAAAAATCTCCGCTCCCATCGCTAATCACTGAGGGGCAGTCTGATCTCCGATGGCGCAATTTAGAGCAAATGACACTTCTGCTCAGCCGTGCAGCCAAGAATCTGGCCACTGCAAAAGAGGCTCGCGAGGCAGTTGATGATTCCAAAGCCACGGCCCAAGCATGGGCGGGATTTACTGAGTCTCCTCCATATTCACTTCTCGTAGTGGATGAATTGCTAAATGAGCAATATCTCACAAAAACCTCGCTGAAATCTGCACAAGCCTCTTTGGCGAATTTTGAACGCTTATTCCAAACAACTCTGGGGGAAGTAAAGCTAGCAGAGACCCAAGTGAACGACAGTATCAATGCGGTAAAAGCCGCAGAGCAAGAATTAGACTCCGCAAAATGGCAACTGGATGCGGCGCTCGAGGCATTGCGCTTACTAAGCGTGCGGGCGACTGTGGTGGAAGGAAACATCACCATCCAGCGAGATCGCATCGCTGCTCTAAATACAGACCTCACACTGCTAAACCAGAAGCTCACCAAAGCGAAAGCCAATAGCACTCTCAGTGACCGCGATCTCGCACAAGTCAGCAGACTGTCCGAAGAACGCAAAATAGGTTTTGAAAAAGACATCGCTGCCATTTCCAAACGACTCAAAGTAGCAATCGCCAATCGCGAAAAAGCTCAAAATGAAATCGCAGATCTATCTTCTAAAGCGGTTGAACTGCCGCCTGCAACGGACGTGTTAGA
>JAYULG010000169.1:0-3883 GCA_043763755.1 Akkermansiaceae bacterium
GGACCGCATTTACGAAGGGCAGCTCACCGTCCTCATGCGTCTCGTTTTCCTGCTCTTTGCTGAGGATCGCGGACTCATGCCGAACAGTGCGCTCTACAACGGTCACTACTCGATTCACTCCCTCTACGAACGCCTGCGGCAGGACCATGCCTTGCATCAGGATACCATGGACGACCGCTATGGAGCTTGGGCGCAACTCTTGGCCCTCTTCCGCCTCGTTTTCCACGGCCATCGCCACAAGGATCTCAACCTGCCGCCCCGTTACGGTTACCTCTTTGATCCCAATCGCTTTCCCTTTCTCGAAGGTCGCGTGGAAAATCCGCACGAATCCCAGGCTGAAACCGAAAATCCACAGTTCGGCATTCCTCTCATCGGCGACGGCACCATCTTCCGACTTCTTCATGGGCTTCTCTTTCTGAATGGTGAGCGCATTTCCTACCGCACCCTGGATGTCGAGCAGATCGGCTCCGTTTACGAGACGATGATGGGCTTCGGCCTCACCCGTGCTGCGGGAAGGACCATCGCGATCCGCCCCCAAAAGAAACATGGAGCAGCGGTCAATCTCGACCTCGATCAACTCCTCAGCCTCCCGAAGAGCGGCAGCGGCACCACTCGCTTGAAGTTCTTTTCCGATGAAACCGGACGCAAACTATCCGGCAAGCGCGTCGCGGAATTCAACGCCGCCGGGACTACGGAGGAGTTGTTAGCCGCATTCCAAGGTGCAACAGCGAATGCCAGCATCATTGCCCGCAATGCAACTCCTGATCTGGCCCAGCCCGGATTCCTCCTGCTCCAGCCTACCGATTCCCGTCGCAAGTCCGGTTCCCATTACACACCGCGCAAGCTCACCGAGCCTATCGTCCGCAAAACCCTGGAACCTGTCCTCGCTCGCCTTGGTGAGAATCCCTTCCCAGCCCAGATCCTCGATCTCAAGGTCTGCGATCCCGCCGTCGGCTCCGGTGCCTTCCTCGTGGAAACCTGCCGTCAGCTCGGCGATGCGCTGGTCAAAGCGTGGGCACTGCACGGCGGAAAACCTGTGATCCCGCCCGACGAGGACGAGGTGCTTCACGCCCGCCGTCTCGTCGCGCAGCGTTGTCTTTACGGACTGGATCGTAACCCGATGGCTGCGGATCTCGCCAAGCTCTCCCTCTGGCTTTCCACCTTGGCCAAGGATCATCCATTCACCTTCCTCGACCATTCCATCCGCACCGGTGATACTCTCGTCGGTCTGAGCAAAAAGCAGATTCTAGCCTTCCACTGGGACTTCGCTCATCTTTCCGCCAAACAGACTATTTTGGGCCAGGAGCGGCTGGAAAAGCAGATCAAAAGCGCATTGGCCTACCGCCAGGAAATCCTCCAAGGCGGCGACTACGTTCTTCCGGAAATGAAAGCCGAGCAGCTTCGTCTAGCGGACGACGCCTTGGCCCCGGTTCGACTGGTGGGTGATCTAGCCGTATTAGCATTCTTCTCCGGATCAAAACCGAAAGAGCGTCAGGAAGCTCGGGATCAACTCCTACAGCGTTGGCTCAAGGCGGCCGAACAAAGCGGAGCCGAAGAAAGCATCCTGGAAGGGATTGCTCTGAAGAAAGAGGTTATCAAAGCGCGTAGTTCGGAAAAGCCAGTGGCCTCGTTCCATTGGGAAATCGAGTTCCCGGAGGTTTTTGAGCGGCCAAATCCAGGATTCGACGTTTTTGTAGGCAATCCCCCGTTTGCAGGGCATGTCACCATGGCATCAGGAAACCATGACGAATATACCAATTATCTCAGAATTAAGTTTCCCGACTCTGGCGGAAAGTGTGATCTGGTCGCATTTTTCTTTCGCGAGGCCTTCTCAAAACTGCGAGTTCAAGGAACACTCGGCCTGATTGGCAGCAACACAATCGCAGAAGGAAATACCCGCGAAAGCGGTCTGAGAGTAATTTGCAAAGTTGGGACAATATACAACGCGACACCGCGCCTTAAATGGCCCGGATTGGCGGCAGTCGCGGTAAGCGTAATCCACATTAAGAAAGGTGAATACACGGGGTCTATTATTTTGAACAAGAAAGCAGCAAATCGAATTTCTGCATACTTACTTGATTCTAGTTACGATGATACTCCTACCACTCTCAGCCAGTGCGTCGGGCATTCTTTTCAAGGCTCAGTTGTTCGTGGCATGGGATTTACTTTTGACGACACCGACAAAAAAGGCATCGCGTCTAGCATTGCGACTATGAATGAACTCCTCAATGAGGACCCCAGGAACGCCGAGCTTATATTTCCGTTTATTGGCGGTGACGAAATAAACAGTGATCCGCGTCATTTGCCGCATCGTTATATTATAAACTTTGGACAGCGCACAAAGGAGGAAGCCCAGAAATGGCCAGGTCTTTTTAAGATTGCATACGAAAAGGTCTTACCTGAAAGACGCAAAAGCAAAGCCGCAACATCTAGTCCCGCAATTCGTGACTTTTGGCGTTACAATCATGTTGCGGTGGACTTATACGACGCAATATCACACTTAAATCAGTGCATCGCTATTTCCCAAGTGTCTGCCCATCATTGCTTCGCATTCTTGCCGACTAATTACGTCTATTCTCATGCGCTGAATATATTCTCTATGGATGATTTCGGCTCCTTCGCCCAGTTGCAATCTAGAATTCATGAAACATGGGCAAAAATGATGGGCTCTTCGCTTGAAGACCGGATGCGATACACCCCGACAAGTTGCTACGAAACCTTTCCGTTACCTGAGGATTGGGAGTCAAACACAAGATTGTCAGAAATCGGCCGCGAATATTATGACTACCGTGCCAAGCTGATGGTACGCAACAACGAGGGTCTCACCAAGACCTACAACCGCTTCCACGACCCCAACGAGTCCTCGCTCGATGTCCGTCGATTACGCGAATTGCACGCCGCTATGGACCTCGCCGTCCTCGACGCCTACGGATGGACGGATATACCCATTGAATGCGACTTCATTCCAGACTTCTTCGAGGAGAACGATGACGGCATCGAAATTCCAAAAAGCATTCATTACCGATGGCCCGACGAGGTTCGAGACGATATCCTGGTCCGTCTCCTCGCATTAAACGCAGAACGTCATATCGTCGAGGTCAACGCTGGCCTTCACTCCAAGGGCCCGGGCAAGAAAGCGGCTAAAAAAGCCGCGAAGAAGGTGGCGGCTCCGCGCAAGGTGAAGCAACCCGAGCCCATCCTCGCCGGTCTCCAGGAGAAGCCTTGGCTTGATGTGATCGAAGCCCTCTCCATCGAGATTCCGACCGACAGCCGCCCATCACTTGGCTCTTCACTCGGTTACTACCGAGTTTTGATTCCCGCTCTGACACAAGAAGCGGGTAGAACCCTTCCTCTGGAGTTGTTAGTCTCGGCTGTCACCCTGCTGGAAGATCAAGACGCCCTGTTGGGTTCGATCAACTCACTTTCCGAAGGAGCAAAGAAGCGCTGGAAGGACCGCTTCAAAGAATCGCCCGAAGCAGCCATTTTCCGTGAGGCACTCCGCAGCCTTGCCGTCGATAGCAAACGCATCCGCCTCGTGGGTCCCAAAGATCAACTCGAAGTCCGCGACCAACCTGCCGACCCGATCAAAAGCCCTTGGATCATTGCCGATGCCCGCCTCCTCCTGAAAGCAGCAGTGGCACGCTCTGCTAGCGGCGTGACCACGGAGGTGCCCGCCGAATTCATCAAGGAGATCACCACTAAATCCAGAACTGCCTGAACCCGTGATCCAGCAACCCATGCTCGCGTTTCCCCGCCCGCCGATCCGAAATGATCGGGACGAGCCACGTTTGTGGGTGAAGGAGTTTGCCATCTACTCGGACTTCAAGCCGGAAGCGGAGATCCGCCACCTCAGTCTCCGCCGCGGCCTCAACATCATTTGGGC
>JAYULG010000170.1:0-1106 GCA_043763755.1 Akkermansiaceae bacterium
GTGGTTAGAAGAATCTTTAAAACCTCATTTCCGCCTTGTCCGCCAGGCAGAAGAGCCATTTTTAATCCGCGAGACCGCCCGCAAATTCCAGTGGACCACCTCGCTCGTCACACTGTGGCAACGCAAGGATTTTTGAGTTTCGCCGGCGTGATGTGAGGTGGCTTCAAATAGATGGGTTGCGGGATTTCCGCCGCCCATGCGGCGCGCGTTGCATCATCCGCATGGCGCCACGCTTGCCACAAAGCTGCGGCATTTGGGAACTCCAGTTTCACCTGAGCACCCAGCTCGGCAGGGAGCGGAAAACGCGTGGGATCTTCAAACGAAAACACACTGAGGCCTGAGGCTAGATGATTTTTAAGAGTCTCTTGGAGGCCTGCAAGATCCGTAAGAGTGGGTCCAGAAATGAGGTGGAGATTCTTTATTTTGGCCATCCAGTAGCTACCCCGGCGGGCATCTCCGATGGCGAGACACGCTTGGCCTTGCGCAGCGGATGGCACGGCGAGGATGGAAGGCAAGGCCACAACCGGGCAGCCAAGGGCGATGGCCACTCCTTGCGCTGCGGCAATTCCGACGCGGGTCCCGCTGTAGCTTCCCGGCCCGCTGCCGACGAGCACCAGGCTGATTCTTAATTCCCCGCGCCCATCGAGAATCGCCTGAAGCGGTGCAAATAACACCGCGTTGTGGCTGCAATCACTAGCAAAATCAAGGATTTCCAGCCTACCATCCGGCATCGCCAAGGCCACGGATCCCTGCGGAGTCGAGGTTTCGAGGATCAAACAGCAGCTATCTTCCATGGGTGGAGGCTAATGGCTACCCGCTGACTCGTCTATCGGGAAAAAGGTCTTGCCGTTAGAATCCCAATAATGCTACTCATCCTTCGCTAGCAAAAATTAGTAACCTTACTCTATGATCTAACTAAAATTTTCACACATACCTTTGCGACCACAAAGGACTCTTGGGCTACAACAAAACCGCGAAATTTTATCCAGCCCTCCTCAATGATACAAAGTCCGTCGCGCCTGATTGGCGCGGCTTGGCCGCGCTTCTTTGAGGAGGCGCTTCGCGGTGCCTGTTGTAGGGCGTGGATTCAAGTCCGCGCCTCATCG
>JAYULG010000171.1:0-1099 GCA_043763755.1 Akkermansiaceae bacterium
TGCGATGCCTTTACGTGAGAGTTCCAGCATGGCCGTCATTTCTTCAGAAGAGAAAACCGCTTCCTCACCGCTGCCTTGCACTTCTACGAATTTGCCGGACTCGGTCATCACGACATTGAAATCGACGGAGGCACCTTTGTCTTCCGGATAGTTTAAATCGAGGATTGGGGTCCCTTGATAGACCCCGGCAGAAACGGCGGCGACGAGATTTTTGATTGGAAAATGTTTCAGTTTGCCCTGTGCCATAAGTTTATTGAGGGCGATGGCCATGGCCACGCATCCACCACTGATGGAGGCAGTACGGGTGCCGCCATCTGCCTGCAGCACATCGCAATCGATCCAAATCGTGCGTTGACCGACTTTCTTAAGATCCACTACGGCCCGCAAGGCTCGGCCGATCAGGCGTTGGATTTCTGAAGAACGGCCATCGAGTTTACCGCGTGAAATGTCACGCGGTTTCCGCTCAAGCGTTGAGTAGGGCAGCATCGAGTATTCTGCGGTGAGCCAGCCGCCTTCCACGCGCTGGGCACGCATCCAGCGCGGGATATCTTCCTCAATGCTGGCTGAGCAAATCACCTTGGTATCACCAAAGGAAACAAGCACCGATCCTGTCGCATTGGGAGCGACGTTTGGGATAAATGAAATGGGGCGGAGTTGATCGTCTGCGCGACCGTCTGGGCGTGTCATGCGGCAGAGTGAAAGGGAGCGCCGAGTGATCGGCAAGCGAAGATCGGTCACACAGACCAAGATTTTCTGAAGCAATATGAGCGGTAGGAGACCTGACCACTCTCCAGCGCATTGTAGATCCGAGAACCCTGAACGCCAGCAAAGTCGCGCCCGAGGGCTCGCATGAATTTGGGCAATTTCCGATCCAACAAGGCATTGGATTTTGCTGAATTCATTGCCATGCCCCGGAGCACATTCTCACTAATTTCCGCGCCCTGCATGATTTTGAGCGGGCATGATTCTAAAGTCGTTTCCCATTTGAAGATGCTATCTACAAAGCGGAAGTCCGCGTAGAGGAAGTATCCACCAGGGGTGAGCACGCGCGCCACCTCTCGGAGAAATTTCGGGAAATCTGGATAGCAATGGGATGCTT
>JAYULG010000172.1:0-14261 GCA_043763755.1 Akkermansiaceae bacterium
GATGGTTACGGAGCAGATTAACCATGATCCAGCGCATGCTTTCATGAATTCCGGGTCCATTCTCAAAGGGCGGCCAAGTATGGGTTCATGGTTATTATATGGTCTCGGTGCGGAGTCTCAGAATCTCCCTGGCTACGTGGTAATGGTATCGCGCGGAGAGGATGCGGATCAGCCAATCTCAGCGCGGCAGTGGAGTGCGGGGTTCCTACCGAGCAAGTTCCAAGGAGTGCAGTTTCAAAGTACGGGCAGCGCGGTGCATTATGTTGGTAGTCCTGATGGTGTCTGCCAATCGACTCAACGCCAAGTGATCGATGAGATCCAACATCTGAACGGAGTATTGCGAGAAGAGCGGCTAGACCCGGAGATAGAAACTCGTATTTCCCAGTATGAAATGGCCTTCCGGATGCAGTCGTCAGTGCCTGAGCTATCAGATATGAGTGGTGAGCCGAAGCATGTGCTAGATATGTATGGGATCAAGCAGCCGGGCGATGGGTCGTTTGCGAGTAATTGTTTACTTGCAAGAAGGATGTTAGAGCGAGGTGTGCGATTTGTGCAGCTCTATCACCGCGGCTGGGACCATCATGGAGAAATCGAGAGTAAGATGCCTGCCGCAGCATTGCTCACAGATCGGCCCTCGGCGGCGTTGGTAAAAGATTTAAAACAAAGGGGTCTGTTAGAGGATACGCTCGTCATTTGGGGCGGAGAATTCGGTCGCACACCGATGGGCCAAGGCTCTGGGCGGGATCACCACATCAAGGGCTTCAGCTTATGGCTGGCAGGTGCGGGCATCAAGCCAGGGTTGGTTTACGGTGCGACGGATGAGATGGGCTACTCCGCCGTGCAAGACATCGTGCATGTGCGTGATTTGCATGCCACCTTGCTACATCAATTTGGGATCGATCACTCGCGCTTTAGCACAAAATTTCAAGGGCTTGATTACAAGCTGACCGGAGTGGAGCCAGCCAAGGCAATCAAGGCGATCATGGCCTAAAATGTAGGCGCTGCGACGATGGTGCTATCTCGCTCCTCACTGCGGCGGCGTAGGATGCGGTCTGCCGTCTCGGTGACCATTTCCGCAAGCAGTAGCCAGAGGTGTGAGCCTTCGCGATAATCTGCTGGAGCAATGTGTTTCACGCGACCTGCATGGGTAGAGAGTTGGAAACATTTCCTGAATGATCGACCGGAATTATCCTCGGGATTATAAACAGCGATGCCTTGACCGCCGTTGCGAGTCATCACAGTGAAGCATGGCACATCCGTGGGTCCATCGCCCACATAGACCATGTTTTCAAAAGGAATCGGCCGTTGCTCGGCAGGCATGTGGTCATTCACATCTTGATCGTAGCCGAGCATGCCCTTGTTGATGCGGAAGAGATATTGCGTCTTGGTAGTGTGAGAGATCACACGCTTCGGGAAGCTGATGCGGCCCTCGGCATCTTCGCCAAATTCGCAGCCAAACATCGCTTTTACATACGGTTTGAGGCGCGAGCCATCCAGTAGTGCCTTGAGCCCAGATGAAATGATGTAGTGCTCGATCTTGATGCCAGCAAGCTCATGCTCAGGCCGCAGCGCCGCCTTGGGTAAGGCTTCAAATAACTCAGGTAGCCCAGGGAAAAAATTTAGGCCCCCACCCAGTTCAGTAAGGCGGGTATTTGTTACGTTGTCCATGCCGAGGTAATCGAGCAGGCACTTCATGTATGCCAGCTCACCATCCCACTTTTGATCATGGACGAGGCTATTGCATTTTTTCCAAAATTGTAAGGGATCGATCCCAAATTCCGGGAAAACCACATCGTCCTGCATGTAGCGTGGGCTCAGGGTTTGATCGTAATCATAGACCAGAGCGATGATATTCTGAGTGGCAGCCATGCGGCAGTAGGCAAGCAAGCAGTGGGCCATGCGACAAGGGGAAATCCAGCAACTCCGTGATTGGTAGGTAGATCGAGCTTGCCGCCGCTGGCGAGCAAGATGAGTCTCGCCGCCTGCAAGCATGCGCTATCTTCCTTATTACAAGTATCTCCGGCGGGTAAAGTGGCATTTCGCAGGAGGCGTGCTTGCCGGAATTGTCTATGCAGCGGCGAGCGGTGCCGGCATTCCTTTGATGGTGGATACGGTTTTCCCGATCCTCTTCAATGAGCCGTCCAGCGGTAAAACGAGCTGGTATAAAGTGTGGATCGAGAGCGTTTTGGGTCAGACTACCCCCGAGATGCTGTTGCTTGTCTCGTGTTTGTGGATTCCAGCAATATTTACCGTGCGCGCTCTCGGTAATTATCTGAACTCATATCTGATCAGCTATGTGGGGCAGCGTGTGCTGGAAGACATCCGTATCGATCTCTTTAAAAAGCTACAAACGCTGCCACTCTCGTTTTTCAAGAATAATACCTCGGGGGATTTACTATCGAGATTGATGGGCGATACGGCAGTCTTGCGCCAGATCGTGGCGAATGTCTCAAGTGATTTAATCAAGCAACCCGTCACCTTAATCGCAGCGCTCAGTTACCTAATCTACAAGTCCATCACTGAGCAGAGCTTCTTCATCGCCCTCATCGCCTTGGCTACGGTGCCGATCTGTATTTTGGTCATCCGAGCTGCGGGTAAAAAGCTCGCGGATCGTGCACGCAGCCTTCAACGGCAAGCTGGCACCATGACGGCAGCACTCTCCGAGGCGCTGCAAGCACCTCTAGAAATCCGAGCCTATAATCTCGAGCAAACACAAATCTCGGCATTCCAAAAACGGATTTCAGATATGCTAAGACTGACGATGAAAGTGGTGAAGTATCGCTCGTCGATTTCCCCTGCCATTGAAATTGTGGCTGCAGTTGGCTTTGCCGTCGCACTGTATCTTGGTGTGAGTTCCGGCATGAGTCAGTCTCAATTCCTTGCGCTAGGTGCGGCTCTTTTCATGGCCTTCGAGCCGATCAAAAAACTCGGCACCATTCATTCCCAGTTTAAACAAGCGGACGCATCAGTGGAGCGCATCGAATATATTTCTCACCAAGTTGATGATCTTACAGAGCCTGCTGTGCCACGAACTATTCAATACCCCACGGCGGCCATCCGATTTGAAGGCGTATCATTTGCCTACAAAGAGGAACTTGTTCTTAAAGAGGTGGATGTGAGCATTCCCATCGGCCAAGTCGTGGCACTAGTCGGCCCAAGCGGAGCGGGAAAATCCACATTCGCGCACCTGATTCCGCGATTTTATGATCCCAAGCTTGGGCGCATCACCTTCGATAGCGTAGATATACGAGACTTTTTGAAAAAAGATCTGCGTGAATGCATCGCAGTGGTGCCTCAGATGCCCTCACTTTTTATAGGCACCATCGCCGAGAATATCCGAGTGGGTAAAATGAATGCGACGGAGGAGGAGGTGATCACCGCAGCGCGCAAGGCGAATGCAGACGAGTTTATCCGGGCCTTGCCACAAGGCTATGAAACGCAGGCTGGAGAACGTGGTGAATCGCTCTCGGGTGGGCAGCGCCAACGCATCGCCATCGCGAGGGCATTCCTCAAAGATGCACCCATTCTGATTCTGGATGAGGCCACCAGCGCGCTGGATTCTGAGAGTGAAGCGATGGTGCAACAGGCATTGGCCGCGTTGGTGAAGGGACGCACGACGTTTATCATCGCGCACCGTTTCAGCACCATCACCATCGCGGATCGTGTGTTGGTGTTTCAAAACGGCAGAATCATGGCGGATGGAAATCACCAATCTTTGCGTGAGACCAATGCTGTATACCAAGGGATGATCCGCAGTCAACTCATCGGCAGCGCAGAACAAAGCTGACTCAAGTTGCTCACTTGGGAAGATTTAGCTTATCCAAGTATTTCTGCAAAAACGGCTGCCAATCTGAGGGGAGCACGAGATGCTCAGGGATTTTTTTCGACCACTCATAGCCATTTTCTTTATAGGTTAGCCATCCTGCACCTACTAATGGGATCAAAAGGAGCAGACCTGCCCCTTTCCATTTCCGAAGCACTAAAGTAATGATGAGAAGGATGGTGAAGGTGAGAACCCCAATGATGATCACCTTCCTTTTTTGATTTTCTTTGGCATTGGCTTGTTTCTTCTTGAGGGTGTTTGCCTCTTTCTGAGTTGTGAAAAGACTTATATATTCCGCACGTGGCATCCATTTGGCATCGTAATAGACCTTCCCATCTTTATAGCCTTTTAAGATTTTAGTCATGTGCTCTAGGCGAGCGACTAGAAGCGGTTCTGCTTTCGCATACTGTTTGGCAAAACCAGCAAGCTCTTGATAGCTCCGCTGCATTTCTACATAGTCGGCATCCTCTGTGAATTGGATCATTGCCTGATCTGGAAACGCGATGTGACGGAAGTATTGGCCTGTATTGAATGATAGTTTCTGCCCATTGCTGGAAAACCGTGTCATAGGTCCAATGCTTTCGACTTTGTTATAGATAGTTGCATTTGCGGCAGTATCCGCATGAAAGGGCTGACTCTTCCAAACAAGAATTCCAGACTCGCCATAGGCTGTAAGTAAAGATCCTAGTGATAGCAAGATGCCGCACATAAGAGCGCGAAATGATGCTACTTGAGAAAACTGCACCTGCTCGCACTGAATCCATTCTGAAGTTGTCTTTTCCATTACAATTTCAGGTCTAGCAGAATGTAAATTTCAGATCAATTATTAAGTTTTTATAGACAATGAATCAAATCACAATCATGGAGTCCACAATAGTGGGAGTCGGTAGCTGCTAGACGGATTAGTGCGTTTGAGAAACACTGCTTCGCTGGGATGAAACAATGGGGTGTCATTGAAGTTCGGGCTACTTGGGACAGCCTCGGTCCATGCATCTGCGAGTGTGGGATGATCTTGGAGATAGAAGACCCGGAAAGCATCGTTTTGATAGACGTGAAACTGATCCGCTAACTCAACCGAAGCGGCTGGCATAAACGCTGCCAAAGGATCTAACAAACTGCGGGTAGCCGGACTTGTTACAACTGGGAATGGCGCTGCTACGAGATTGAATCCGCTTTGCAATGGCTGCACAAATGAGTTTGCGCGGACTTGCCCCTGCATAATAAAGCGAGATGCAGGAGCGCCGAGCGGGCGCTTTAAGAACATGCCCTCACCGGGTGCGATGATCTTACTGCCTTGATCGCCGCTACCGGGCATAAATGCACGCCACTCGAAGGTAGAGACAGATGGGCGAGTGCGTGCATCTAAGAGATAATATAAATCAAAGCGGCCCGTGGTCCCATTATTTGAGTAGAATTGCACTTGGTCCGCTGCCCCGGGATCAGTGCTGCCTTTGAAGAGAGATTTTGCGAACACACTGCCCAGCGTGTGATTCGCAGACAGGATGATTTGTGATCCTGTGAGATTCGGAATGGCCGCGAGCGTGCTGAATGAAGAGGATGGGGCTACCGTGATTTCGCCAGCGGCGGAAGAAATGAATTCAAAGCGATTTCCAGCAAACGAGCCTGAGGTGACCTCCACAAAACCACGGAAGCCTTGGGGAACGATGGGTGTGCCGTTTATGAAAATCTTGTTGGTAGAAATCCCAGTGACTCCAGAGGAGAAAATTGGAGTTTCGCGGAAGGGAATTCCTACCGTACGTGAGGCCGCACCCAAGTTAATCCCTTGCCAACCCATGGGAAGAGTGACTTGAGAAAGTCCATTGCGAGTAACTCGGAGCCGCACGAAGCCCACGTCCATTGAGAGGCCGGGCTTGCTCTGGAGATTATCAAATCGCGCGAGTTCAATGCCATTGCCAAGCGCCTGCATACTGCTCACTGAGCTGGCCGTCCATGACACCAGATCAGGGCTAGTCATCGCCTCGTATGTCACATCAGTCAGGCCAGCAGGGCGCCGCACCAGCAGCGCGATGGACCCGGGAAGCTGCTCAAGAGTCAATGCACCAGCCGTGGGAAATGCACCGCTGTTGGGAAGGCCATCAAGCGAGTATTCTAGCAAGTCTGGGAGCAAATCCCCATCCGCATTTGATGCAGGATTTCCATCCGTGCCGGCAGTGACTTCAGCCCATCCAGCAAACTGTGTCTTGGGCAAAGGTGCCGTGAGAGGAAGCTCATCTAAGCTGCGGAGGTAGGCGACAAGATTGTCTAAATCAGCCGGATTGAGAGCGACGCCTTGGTGGGCAGAGATCGCTTGTTGGAGTGTGGCGGCTGAGCCATCGTGCAGGTAAGGAGCGGTTGCCCAAGCCCCGCGGAGAGTAGGGATATCGAGCCCAGTGAGCGTGGCGTTCAGGCGTTTTCCTGACGATGCTTTCAGAGTGCCAATGTTTGGGAAATTCCCCAATGCGCTATGGGTAAATTTCGCGCCACCATGGCAACTTGCACAATCCATCGTACGGAAAATAGTCTCACCCGCAGCAGCAGATGGTGTAAGTGTGCCAGCGCTGGGACGATGCGGGCTGGGATCATCGCGATCCAGTGACTGCACGTAGGCTGCAAGCGCATCCAAGTCCGCACTGCGTCCTGCATTTGGCGTCCCAAGAGGTGGGTGAGGCGTGCCATTGGAGATCAATCCGCTACCACCCGCGAGGGTGCGGATCTGTGCATCGAAGTCATGCACTTCATCAAAATTTCCTGTCCAGTGCAGAGGGCCTTGCGCGGTCCCTCCATGGCCGCGCAGTGAAATGGTATTGCGCAGTCCTTCGCCAAAGCCTGTAAAGTCCCACACTCGCCCGTCTTCGCCGCCGTCGTTGTGACATGAGGCGCATGATAAATAGCTCTGGAAAGCTACGCGATTGTCTTTAGCATCATAGAACAATTGTTTCCCGGTAAGCACTTGAGCCGCGAGATTTTCACTAGTGATTGTCGATACCGTGATTGCCGGAGGGAGCGCTGTGGTGAGGCCATCGATGAGACTGCCGATGTTGTGGATGCTGACGGTGCGATCCATGAAATTATGCACAAATAAACGACGTCCGTCTCGCGAGACCGCAAGTCCCTGAGGAGCACGCCCTGCATCGAAGCGCATGATTTCATCTCTGTTCCATACATCGATCACGCTAATCGCTCGAGATGCCTCAAGGGCGACGAAGGCATAGATGCCTTGCGGGTCATAGGCAATGGCACTGGGCACACCAGAGTTATCCATATCTACCCGGCCCGGTAGGTCTTCCGTCATGGTGGTAAGATCGAGGCGGGAGGCGATCGCCCGCACGCTCATATCATGGGTGAGGTCTTGGTTATTGCGTAGTTTGCCGCGTTTGATGTTATCTTTTTTGGAAGGCACCCAAGCGCTCAAGCCATCGGGTGAAATCGTCGCGGCTCCTAGATAGTTTGGAATACCGCGTGATGAATTTGAGGTATCTGGATCTTCACTGTGGGCAAGGATCAGAGTTTGTTGCACGGAGTTGGACGAAGAATTGATAACCACGATTTCACCACCTTGTCCGGTTGTTGTGACTGTGGCAGTGCCTTCCCCAGTGAGTGGAGGTGTGATGAAGCGGCTCGCATAAACCCGCGTGCCATCGCTGGAAATTGATAGGTGTCTCACATTAGGGCCTACTGTGATATTGGCGACTTCTGCACCCGTCGTGGGATCAAGTTTCAAGACCTTTCCTGAGTTTTCTAGAGCCACCCATAAAGCATCTGCTGTGGGCGCGAAAGTTATGCCAAATGGGCGTGATCCACGTGGCAGATTGATGGTCTGAACCACGGTCAAGCTCAGTGGACTGATGATCGAAAGAGAATCAGCATCCGCATTGCTTACCCAGATGCGCCCATCCGGAGCCACTGCCACGGAACGTGGTGAGAGGCCTGTAGGGATCTCTGCCAAGCGAGTGTTTGCGGTGGCATCGAGCACGGAAACGCTGTTGTTGTCTGGGTTTACCACCCATACACGGTCGCCACCGGAAGTACGACGCTCATAGGAAATGGCACTGGAGTGGGCGGGTGCATTTGCGGTAAGCGGCGCATGCAGTGCGAGATAGAAGCTACCGGTGACGATCGCTCCCGTAGCATCCGTGGCAGTGACCGTCACAAGATAACGGCCTGGGCCAGGAAAGGTATAAGATGCGGTAGGGGAGTTGGATAAGGCAGTGTCTGGAGAACCATCGCCAAAATTCCAGCGATACTGGACGTTGCTCCCACCTGTGCTGCTAGCTGTGAAGGATTTCACCCCAGCAGATGGTGATGGAGGAGAAGTGACGGGGGTGACTGTGAGATTCTCCACGATGGACCAGACAAACGAGGCAGTGCCCGTATCTCCGCCTGAGTTCGCCGCAGTGATGACTACATTGAAATTTCCAAGTATAGTTGGCGCACCAGAAATCACGCCAGAGCTTGCGGAAATGGTCAGGCCGGTGGGTAAGCCAGAAGCAGAGAAAGTCATCGGGCTGCTGGTTCCATCGCTAGCCAGCATGGTCCGGGAAACATTTGCGTTGCGAGGATTCGCGAGTGGCCCGGGATTTACGACCGCAGGACTTGAGGTGACGGTGCGGCGTGTGGCCATGATTTGCGCAAGGTCATTTTCACCCATCGGCGAGGGATAAAGGCGCACCTCATCAATGTCTCCCGCCATGAAATCCCCAGCACCACCGCTGCTAGAGGCGGCACCAAGGAAAAGGGGACCCACGCCGGGCGGGACATAACTTGCCCAATCTTGTGCTACGAGCACCCCATTCACATAAAGCGTCCTAACTCCGAGCCGATTGGCTCCTGCTGCATCCACAGTCCGGAAAGATCCGGCTACGTGCGTCCATTGTTCAGCCACTACATTTGGGCCTGTGATTGCAGTCCAGTTTGTACCTGTGAGAAACATCCATTTACCATCTTCAGTAGCGTAGAGCCCGTAGCCACGGAAAGTTCCACCGGTGGATTCCCGAGAGGTGGCCACTGAGCGCCAAGAACCCGTAGCACTGCGCAGCCGCACCCAGGCACTGATTGTGAAATCGTTAGGATTGAGCGCCGAGTTGTAGGGCACGCTCACACAGTCGTTGACACCATCAAATCTCGCGAAGCGCCCGGTGCCAAGATTCCCGGTGATCACTGGGCTTGAATTTGAAGTCATTGCCCCGCCTTGGGTAGAGCCATTTAGGCCGCTGACGAATGGTGCTGATGTCTTTGCCTCGCCAGCAGCGCCAGTCCAAGTTCTTTCATCCATATACCATGCAGCAGTGAATGAATTGATAGGGTCAAAAGGGGAGAGGAATTGACCTGAGATGACCGAGATATCCGTAGATCCAGGCAGAGTCCATCCCACGGCTAGGTGGTCTGGCCCAGTGTCTTCCTTCATCAATACTTCAATATAGTAACGCTGGCCAGCTTGCAGAGTGTAATAGGTGGATGTCTGGGAAAGGTCTTGGCCCCATTGGCGAGGCAAGACGATGGAGCTACTGCTCGCGATTTGGCTACTATTGGCCGGATTTGCAGTGGTGCTGAGGAAAAGTTTAGATTCTCCATCTGAGGCGATCGAGAAGCGATAAGCCCCTGTGGTGGGAGGATGGATGTAGCCACGAATCCTTCGGATAAGATTATCCCCTCGATCTGCCGGGACCTCAAAAGATAACAACTGTTCACGCTCTGTAGGCCGTTCAGGATATAGTGGGCGCTCTGCTAAATTGTTTATGTTAATATTTTCAACTGCGGGAATAAACCATAACTCACCTAATATAGTTCCACTTCCTAGATTTGGCAAAAGCACATTCCAGTTGAAAGATATAGTGACGGCCCCGCCAGCGTTGGGAGTGGCCATGATGGACGACCAATAATTTCCGGCGGGAGCATTGGTAATGCCTGAAATGATACCTGTGGTGGGGTGGATGGAGAGTCCGCTCGGGAGGCCAGTGGAGGAGTAGGTGACGGAAGTCCCTGGTGAAATCGAGGTGGAAATCGGCAGGTTCACAAGGCGGCCTTGGATCGGCAATTGGTCCCCAGGATTGGTCATCGAGAGCGCCGAGCTATGTGCAACTTGGATGATTTTAGAAACCGAATGCACACTTTGGGCATCCAAGGCAAACAGCATCCAATATCCCGGCATCAGGACGTTTGAACTACTATGTGCGGTGAGAGTGTAGACCCCGGGCGTAGTTTCGACGTATGGAACACTGAGATAACGAAGGTCTGTGTTTACCGAATGTGTCACCGCAGACATACGGATAAAGGCAAACTTGCCAATGCCAGGTGTGGCACGGACGGTGAAAGTATTGTTAGGTCCGATCAAGGTGGGTGCCTCGGTGATGACAGGGCGCACAGCGAGCGAGCCATTGGGAGCGAAGAGTGCTGGGGGGGTGTAAATTTCTGCATCTTGGTGATTCGTAGCCACCGTCGCACTGAGGCCGCCACCACCAGACCAGACGCGCCCATCCGGAAGCAGCAGGGCTACCGAATGATAATTCCGCGGAGTGGCCATCGCGGTGAGACTCCGCCATGTGCCAGTGCGAGGATTCCATAACTCGGGTGTGAGTATGGACCCCACATCGCTAAATTTTAGCCCGCTGGTGTTTCCACCGATGACCATCACCTCACCGCTGGGCAGCACCACGGCGTTTGCCAACTGGCGGGGAAATGCCATCGGCGCAGCACTTGTGACGATGGGATTGGCGCCATTGATATCAATCGTATAGGTGAGCGTTGTGCTGGTGCCGGTCGATGGATCTGAGAGGTTTTGGGTAGTGTTCGCACCGCCGCCTGTTACGAGAATTTTCCCTTCGTCATACATGGCCCATGCGCCTTCTTTCGGGTAGTGCGCACCGGGAATAGTCTGGCCCGTGGGTATGAGGGTTCCGGTATTGTTGGTGGTGACCCAGTTCATTTGGTCGGTAGGGCCGAAGTGCAGCATCTTGCCGTTAGGCGCGAGCATGAGGAAAGGATGCCAAAAATTTGTATAACCTGGCTGGGAGAGAACATTGAGCCATGGGATGCCTGTGAGCCTGCGCCAGCCAGTGGCTGCATTCCAGAGTTCTGCCGTCCGCTGGCCACCTGTAGTTTCACTCATGGTGCCGCTCACGGTGAAGATGCTGCCGTCTGGCAATGCCACATTCGTGTTATACCAACGCCCGTCTGCCATGCTTTGGAGGGCAGTCCATTCATTGGTCCGGAAATCAAAAACACTTGAGAGAACTGAGGCATTTCTGCCACCGCTCACTACCAGCCGCCCATCGGGTAGCATCGAGGTGCCACCACAAAACATATCATGGCGGATGTTGTTGATATCGCTTGAAAACTGACCAGTCGCAGGATCCCAGACGGCGGTATAGGTAAACTCTGGACCAATGGGAAAGGTGGTGCGTTCGTTTGAAGAAAAAGTCAGCAAACGCCCATCTGGCAAGGTGGCAGCAGTGACCGGGATGTGAGGTGTCCACGGAATCACAGGCCCCCACGAGCCTTGGCCGGTGGCATCTACCGGGGCTGGATTTGAAATTGAAAAAAATCCAGCCGTGAGGGTAGCTGCTTCTGCCGCTAGCGGATCTGCGATGGTATGAGGATTTAAATCCGCATAGAGAGAGGGAGCCGCAACAAGAAGTGCCACGATGGGGCAAAAGAACCGGCTTCGTTTGATCAATGAGGGCATGGTCATTCGGGGGTAGCAGGTTTTCGAGATTGAGTGCTTGCCGTATGAGCGGGTGCATCTCCTGCGGGCGGCTCTGCGAGAGTTTTGAGAAAAGCGACGAGAGCTTTTTGCTCGATTCCACTCAAGCTGAGGCCAGCGGCTGGGTGCTTGCCGAGATTGGGATCAAGTGTGTCTGAGCGGACCACGCCGGAGTTATAATGCGCGACGACTTCTTCAAGCGTCGCAAATCGCCCATCATGCATATATGGCCCCGTGGCCGAGATGTTTCTGAGAGACGGTGTTCTGAATTTCCCACGGTCCGATGGATCACCAGTGACTGCCATTAGTCCGGTATCTAAATCATCTAACTTCAGCCCATTGTTATGGAAAAGATTATCGGTAAAAAGCGTGCCGCCATGGCAGTGAAAACAATCTGCGCCTTTCAGCCCACGCTCCGGTGCATGTTCAGTCACGAATAGACTCAAGCCATGCTTTTCTTGTTCGGTCAGTTCCGTCTGTTTCCTCACTGCGCGGTCAAACTTAGAATTTTGCGAAACGAGCGTAAGGAGAAATTGCTCGAGCGATTTTGCCAATGTATCTTGTGAAATCTCTTCGCGATACGCCTTGGTAAACTCTGCTGGATAGCTGGCATCTGCCTTCAATTTAGCAATCACATTTTCTAAAGATTCCCCCATTTCTGTGGGATCGACGATGGGCATGAGCACTTGCTCGCGGATGGTCTTTGCACGGCCATTCCAAAACAACCCCGAATGTGCCCATGCGAGATTGGTGATGGCCATGGAGTTACGTTTTCCTACTTGGCCTACCGCGCCGAGGCTCACGCGCCGCGGATCTGAGAACCCATGCTCAGGTTGGTGGCAGGATGCGCATGATTGTGTCCCATTGATGGATAAAATGGGATCAAAAAATAACCGCCTACCAAGTGCTACGCCTTCTTCTGTGAGTGGATTATCCGCAGGCATCGTGACCTGCGGGAAACGGCGTGTGATGTGCATCGTGTAAGGCCGAGTGCCCTCGGGAATCGCCTTGGCTATTTGTGGGTCTGGCTGGGTGCTTTGAAATAAATCATAACTTGCTCCGGTGCTACGGAAGGCATGGACTGCCTTTTTTTTCAGCTCATTTGCCAGCTCATCGCCCGGGCGCGAGTGAGTGGAGTTTGCCGCATCTGGTCCGCTGGCAACCGCGAGGATGAGTCCGATGTCAAGCTCGATGCCAAGAGTGACGGGGCCGCCGCCTTTGAAACGGATCGGAAGCTCAACGAACATCGCATTTTCCGAACTTGCAAGATGGTAGGAAAAAGGGCCTTTCGTGGATTTTCCCTCGATGGCAAGGTGTACATAGCCGCTCTTCCATCCCCAATGCATGTGGTTCACATCGGGGTGCAGCGGGTGGCCGGGCGGCCATTGAGTGGGATCTGCGTAATCAGTTTTTTCGTCCACACCCACGCGGAAGCGGATGGCCTTAAACTCACCTTGCGGGCTGCCCAGTGTATCTGCGTGGAGAAGTTTTTCCTTGGCACTGATGAAGGCAAACCAATCCGCACTGGGCAGCCATTTGCCTGATAGATCCTGCAAGGCCATTTCAGAAAGAAGGAAATCCATACGGGAAACTCCGCTGGAATTCACTTCGAGCTTTTGCCCATCCTTAACGATATGAAATTCCAAGCGAACCGCCGGTGCCACAATGTTTTGCGCAACAATTGAGGGCATCCCCGCAAAAATGGAGCTGACCAATGCCAAAACAGGCAGCACGGGTGGGAACACATTTTTCATGGAATCGCCGGACTAAGACCGAATCTGAAAAATGACGACTTAGCGCCCGGAGTGGCAGGCACCCATATTTGAATGAAGTCAGGCCTATCAATCATGGGGGCGAGCGTGAGCTGCGTCCATGCGCTCAGTGAGTGAGTTTGCAAAAGCGTAAAACTAGTTTCCGCGTATGGATTTCTTGCCAGACTAAGCATCGTGCCGCCGCCAGTTACGGCCATATTAGGAAGGATCACCGAGGAACCGCTTGTTGGATCACTGCCAAGAAAATATTCAAGTTGATTGCTCATTCCATCCCCATCTGGGTCTCCTTCGCTGGTGCGATGCTCGGGCTGAGTGGGGAATGCCGTAATTAGCCAATCTGCTATGGGCACAGCCACAGGCCTCACACTCGCAGCATTGAGGTGACGGACGGGCTGGGCAAATGTGCCCACCAGTGGGCTTGCGACCGCACCTGTCGTCCAAGTCAGCGCGGGGCTATTGGATTGGCTCACGGTGGGCCATTGCCAAGCAGGATTTGTCATCAATATCCACTCCGGCCCTTTGGTCAAATCATCGCCATTTCTTGCCCACACGTATGCCTGAGTTCCAGAGCCACTGGGAAGTGGAAGCTGGTCATCCACCACTCCAGCAAAACGGAATTCTTCGCTAAAATACTGTGCCACGCCTAGCTCCACCCAGTTTTCCACCCACAGACCGCGGTTCTCAATGGTAGGTGTGAAACCCGCTTTAAAGACTCCAAGCTCCATCGTGTAAGCGGGAGTCCATGCTTCATTGCGGCTGTTTTTGTAGTCGATGAATCCCTCGCTCCCCCAGTAAATCGTTCCACCGAAGACGTTTGAAATCGCCAAAACCGCGATCAGAGAACCTTTTAAAATTGCCACCAGCGAAGTCTTTAGGGACAACGTGCGTCTTCCGTTTTGGGTAAGATCGGCCGTTCCTACTGAGGAATAATGGTGTGCAAAGCTCATCGTTTGGGGGGAAACACGCG
>JAYULG010000173.1:0-3852 GCA_043763755.1 Akkermansiaceae bacterium
GAGAAGATGGATGAGTTTTCCCATGCGTGCTCGACGACGACGTACTTGCCATAGTTGCTCCTACCGGCAAGTGGGCTGACGTAGACCACCCGGCCCTCGGCGATGCTGGATACAAGGTCCAACGGACTTCCGCTGGCATCACGTTTGGTGGGGGAAATATCGATGCCTTCGTGGAACTTCGTGAGTATTACTTGATCGCCCACGCGCATGGCATTGCGGACGTAGCCGAAAGAGCCAGCTTCCCAGGGTTTTGTGGTTGTGCCTTCGAAGGACCTATCCACGTACATGTAGAATCGGTCCGGCTGATTGGTGAAAAGATGGTGATTTTCTGTGGGGAGGCGGAGGTCTAGCGGTTCTGCGACGAGTCGCACGGTGAAGGCGAATATGAGTGCGAGAAATCTCATGATGGGAGAGTGAGCCAAGTTACTTTTTCTTCTTTTTCTTCTCCTCACCCGTCCGCGGCATCTGCTCATCGAAGATCGTGAAATCCGCGAGGCTCAAACTTTTCCACACCACCAAACGGCCATCATTCACTTGGGCATCAATGATGATGCCATCCACGACGCGGCCATTGATTTGGGCGATCATCCAGCGGCCTTGATTCGCGTTGGTGATGGCTGCAAGGCGATTGCTCACGTGGTCTTTGAGTTTAAAAACTGCGCCGTAGCTTTCATCCACCGATGATGGAAACGGCGCGTAGGAGACGATGTCTTTCGAGGAAATATCCGGCATGCGGCTGAAGTAGCGGGTTCTCCCTGCTACGTTTTGAGGGAAAATCATCTTCGGATTTCCCGTCGCCTCGGTCTCGATGTGGAAAGAAATTTGGAGTTTTGGCTCCTTTTTCCCGCTGGCTTGGAGGGGGAGGATGAGGGCCGTCAAAACCAATGACGTGATGCCGAGGAGTAGTGATCTCATGGCCAAAGTGAAGCACAACGCGCCGATCTCGGAAGGAAAATCGGGAGCGTTCAACCATGAAATTTCCCGCAGGCTGAGCATTGCCGTTGACCGGATGGGTGACGGTGGCGAGGGTGTGGCAGATGTTCATTGACCATATACGGATCTTCGCCAAGGCAGGCGATGGAGGGAACGGCGTTGTTTCCTGGCGCCGCGAGAAATTCGTCCCACGTGGCGGCCCGGATGGCGGCGATGGCGGTGGCGGCGGTGATATTGTGCTCATCGTGGATCCATCCACTGATAATCTGCGCGCCTATCACTATGACCCAAAGCTCATCGCAGAGGATGGGAAAAACGGTGCAGGTGGCCGCAAAACTGGGAAAAGTGGCAAGCAAGTGATCGGTAAGGTGCCACCGGGCACAGTCGTTTACCGCAGCAATGCGGTGACGGTGCAAGAGGCTGTGGATTACGAGCGTGGAGACGAAGGCATCGATCTGGAGCCGATCGCAGACCTTACGGAAAACGGCCAAGAATTCCTTCTTTGCAAGGGTGGAGATCCTGGCCAAGGGAACTGGAATTTCAAAACTGCTACGAACCGCACGCCCGTGGAGCACACGCTGGGCACGCCGGGTGACCAAGCGGTATTCTATCTCGAACTGCGCCGCATCGCGGATGCGGGGCTCGTGGGATTTCCAAATGCGGGGAAATCTACATTACTGGGAAAATTATCCCACGCGAAGCCGAAGGTGGCCTCGTATCCATTCACGACGCTGCAGCCAGTGGTGGGTGTCGTCGAGTTCCCGGGATTCCGGCGGTGTACGATTGCAGATATCCCAGGTTTGATCGAGGGAGCGCACGAAAATCGCGGGCTGGGTCATGAATTTCTCCGCCATATCACGCGCTGCCGGGTGCTGCTTTTCGTGATCGATATGGCAGGCAGCGAAGGGCGGGATCCGATTTCAGACCTCGAAATTCTCCGCCGTGAGATCAAGGAATACGATGCAGAGCTTGCGAAGTTTCCGTGGAAAATCATCGCAAATAAGATGGACCTAGAAGAGGCAGCAGGGAACTTGGAAATTTTCCGGAGCCGCTTCCCTAAGATTGAGATCATCCCTATTTCGGCCGAAGCAGACATCGGCCTTGAGGACTTAAAACAGCTCCTTGACAATGAATTGGGCCACCGCCTGGAGCGCTAAACTCACACGAAACTGTTATGCTTTCCCACCGCGAGATTGTTTTTGTCTATGGCACGCTGCGCCGGGGAGGATCAAACCATTTCCGGATGGAAACTGCGGAATTCATCGCGAAGGGCAGCATTGCTGGCAGGATGTATCGGATCGATTGGTATCCGGGTCTGGTGCTAGATGAGGCTGGGGACGACATCGTGGGCGAGGCCTACTCGGTGGATCTCGAGCTGCTAGGTAGCCTCGATAGCTTCGAAGGGATTTCTGCGGGCGATACAGAGGCATGTGACTACCAACGCGTGCCCACCACCGTCACTTGCGCCGATGGTGAAACAATCATTGCCTGGGTGTGGGAGTGGCTAGGCGCAGTTGAGGAATCGCAGAGGCTGCCCAGTGGTGATTGGCTTGCGTGAGCGAAGGAAATTTTACGATTTTCTCAAGCCAAAGCTAGACGTTGCTAGATGGATGGGTATTACTCTGCGGATGAGGCGCAGAAATGCCAGCCTCACACTGCCGCTGTGGTGGAATGGTAGACACCACAGACTTAAAATCTGTTGCTCGCAAGGGCGTGCCGGTTCGAGTCCGGCCAGCGGCACTCTTTGAATTTTCGTAGCTAAAATGCCTTGGCAATTTCCCGTGCAAGGCGGCCGAGGGCTTCGTTCATCGCGGTGACTCTGGGGGCTAGGTTTTTAGAGTCTGTAGTGGGAGCTATAGGGATATGGGTGCTGAACGAACGGGTGCTGGCGAGGCGGCCAGAGACGGGCTGCAATTTCCATGTGCATTCGAGGATCAGAGTATTGGTAGCGTCTGGCTCGAAACGAGAAATGCGGATTTCTAAAAGCGTGGTGTAGTCGAGCGTGACGAATGCTTCGATGGGCTGGATGTTGAGTGAGTTTTTAAGGCGGGCCAGATTCGTAGCGGTGACGCGGGAAATGGCTGAGTCCAGCGGCTCTGACCAGAGATGATAGCTATTCATCTGAAGCTGGCCATCGCCACTGCGGCTAACGAGTTGCTGGCGGTCCAGATAGCTTGGTAACGAGGGCCGGACTAGGGCGATGGCGGGTGCGCCTCCCGTGACGGTGCGTTGGGGCACGGCGGCGTCCAGCAGATGAAAAACCGAGCTGTCTTTCACCGGTGAAAGGACTCCGCAAGAGGTAGCGAGCAGTGAGAAGAAAAACGTGGTGATAGGGAGTGATTTCATTCGGGTGTGGCTCTACCGCGGAGCAGGGTGTCTGGATCTCGTTTGAGGTCGTTCGAAAATTCTTTGAGCGCACGGGAGGCACGTTCTGTTTCTGAAAGCACATTTTGCATCCGCATCATCAATGGCGCGCGTGGATTGGTGACCTTGGAAATTTCGGCAGCTGCCTCTTCAAGGCGGGCGAGGCCAGCATCGGTCTTTGCAAGCACGCCGGTGATATCGGCAAGCAGGGGCTCAATGCCAGTATTCGCCTTGGTGGCCAGTTGATCGATTTGCGCGAGTGCAGCTTCTAAATTTTCGATGGCGCTCGCCAGTTTCTGATTGCTCGTGAGCGCCCGCACATCTTCGGTGATGCCTATCACGTTGTCATTGATTTGTTTCAGATTAAGCTGGGCGATTTGATTTTTAGTATTGGCGAGCACATCGCGCAATTCCCCCATGATCCCATCAAGATCAAGCGCGTTGAATTTTTTTAGCCCATCGGCAATGCCAGAGATGAGTTCATCGATCTCGGTGCCGATGGTGGGGACGATGGGGTAGGGGCTGCCTGATTTCTGTTGATAGATAAATCCGGGA
>JAYULG010000174.1:0-1098 GCA_043763755.1 Akkermansiaceae bacterium
ATGCGGCAGAGTACACCGCAGACACCCTTCCACAGGATGCCACCTCCAGCCTCCGCATCACCGCCCACACCTACCCCAGTCCCAGTCAGGTAAACCTCACCTTCACCACCCGCCCCACCCGCCTCTACCGCCTCTACCGCATCGAGCACGATACAGACCTCCTCTCCCCATGGACCAATTCCACCCTCGGCACCTTTTCCCCCAGCGCAGGCCCCACCACAGATGCCGCCCTCACCGGCCTCACCCCCAGCCCCGCCGCTTCCACCGCGCCCTCGCCGTCTTGCCACTGCCCTAAATTGTCCCGCCCATCTCACTCTCTTCTCCACTAGCCATGCACCTTGAACTCCCAGACCCACCCCTTCGGGGCACTGGTCTCACGCCAGCACTCGCCAAACTCGAAATCGCCGTAGCCCTCTACCGCGACCGCAAACTTACCATCAGCCGAGCCGCTGCCCTTGCGGAGATGCCCCGGCTAGAATTCCAAAAAGCCCTCGCCGCCCGTGGCGTAACCATGGACATCGATTTCCTAGACTATCAGCAAGACCTCCTAGCCCTCCAGAAACTCTTCCCCCAATGATCGTCGTCAGCGACACCTCAGTCATCTCCGCCCTTATCCAAATACACCGGATCGAGCTCCTCCGAGAAATCTTCGGCACCGTCATCATCCCTCAAGCCGTTTCTTTCGAGCTCACCCTCCATGGCGTCAGCCAAGAAGACTTCGCCGCCGCCTGGCTGCACCGCCTCACCTACTACCAAGCAGAGACGCCCATCTACTATCTCGGCAAGCAAGACCTCATCCTCGCTAAACAAACTGCCGCCCGCCCTCAAGACCTAGCCGATCTGGATGAACTCCGCCGCTCACCCACATTACCAGAAAACTAGAAATAAACACACCACACCTCGTGAAATCCACCCTCCACGCCTAGCCCCGCCACCGCCTCGACCGGATCGAGATCTCCGCAGAATTGGAAAACCGCGATCCGCGCGGTGCTGGGGAAAAACCAACTTCCGCGCCTCCTTAGAACCTGAAAATCGTTGCTCTCTAGCCTTGTGTGGGAAATGCACCTCTATGATAGGAGTCCGTTCTTTTTGGGTATT
>JAYULG010000175.1:0-1095 GCA_043763755.1 Akkermansiaceae bacterium
CTAATGAAAATCCATCAAACCATGTCTTCCCGTGCTCGCGCCTTCTGTTCAGCGACAAAGATAAGCCTGCTCAGCCACACTCACACGCTCCTCATTACCTCGGGATTTACGTTCTTTGCCACGCATTCGGTGAAAGCGGAGATTATCCTTGATGAACCCTTCAATTATACCATTGGGGCTATCAATCGCGATCCTTTGCCCTCGGCACCGGGCCTCATCGGCGGTGGCTTTGGGTTCACTGGTCCTTGGATCGGTGGTGGCACAGTTGTAAATCCTGGCCAGTCAAACCCTACAATTACCAGTAGCGGGTTCGGCTTCAGCTCAGCCGACCAAAATGCCGCTTTTCGTTTTTTTCGCTCCGCGATCAACGTAAATCCCACAACGCCGACCACCGTCTTCGTGCGCTACATCACCTCCGCAACCTCGGCCACTCCGCCACAATTTGCAGGATTCTCATTTTTCAGTGGTCCAAATCCTGGTAACACAGAAGAACTTTTCCTCGGGAAACCATGGATGGCTACCAACTACGGATTTGAAATTACGGATTCTGGCGGACCGCAGGCATCCTCAATCCCAGTCAATCAGGCGGAAACCTTACTCGTTTTCAGGATTAGCTTCACGTCTGGGGCTGATGTGGTTGACATGTTTGTCAATCCCGGTGCGACACTCCCAGACACCCCAGATTTTACAAGAACTGCTCCAGTCGGCGTGTTTCAAAACTTCACCCACATCCGCCTAGCATCCGGAAATAACGGCCAGTCGTTCGACGTGGATCAAGTGCGTGTGAGTAACACTTACGCTGAAGCGATTTCTACAGTGAATCTCGACGCAGACTCCGATCTTGACGGGTTGCCTGACGCCTGGGAGGCACTCTACCCGAATCCAAATGGCCTCACTGTAGGAATCAATGATGCTGGCTCCGATCCCGATGGTGATACTCTTACAAACGCTACCGAATTTGCGCGTAGCACAAATCCAAAGCTTCAAGATACTGATTCTGATGGATTACGCGATGACTACGAAACCAACACAGGAAATTATATCAGTAGCACGAATTCCGGCACCAACCCAATTGTAGCAGATACGGACAATGAC
>JAYULG010000176.1:0-14176 GCA_043763755.1 Akkermansiaceae bacterium
CAGCGCGCATGTTGTTGTTAGTTTACAATCTGTGGAGCCTGTTTGTGCGAGTGCTCAAGAACCAGAGCGGCCATACAGAGGCGATTAAAAGCCGCTACGAGCTTCTGCTCATTCCCGCCAAAATGATCATAAGCGGACGCCGCAAAATCGTCAAACTAGCGGTTAGCAGCAAGTTCGCCAGCTTTCTAAAGCAAGCCTACCAAAGGCTCGAGCAATGGTTGCACCAAACTGCGCCGCAATTGAAATTAACCATGGGAAAATTTCCTCCTTGGCTGCTGTTTGACCCGCAAGAAGTCACCTCATCTGCCATCACCTGCCTCGCTTGCGCACCCCATCCACTTTCCAACTGCGGATTCTAGGTTCATACGAAATCACCCTCCATCACACAGGTTCCCGCCCGCAGGATGGTCCGCCTTGGTATTGCTGGGAGGCAGAAATCTCCACGGCTCAATCTGCCTCGGCAAGAGGAATTGCTGGCAGTCCACCACCCGTGGACCACACGTTTGCCCAGGCGTTCGCACGAAGCGCCTGTGCATCAGGCGGGGTTCTCATCGGTGGATGGATAGTTGCTAAGCCGCCACATTCCCAGCCTTGACAGTCCTGATTTGGAAAATCAGATTCTTAATCCTTTCGACTGGCGTTTGGGAAACTCATCTTCGTCTCTTGCGTCCGTTGGCTTTTCTTCTAGTCTCCACCATCCGTTTCTAAATAACTCCATGCCCCATTCGCAGACATCCCCACTTGGCTGGCCCGCCCCTCAAGGACTTTGGCACCCTTCCCGCGAGAAAGACGCATGTGGTGTGGGGTTTATCGCTCATTTGAAGGGGAAGCGCTCGCATGACATCATTGTGAAGACGCTGACGATGAATAAGCACATGGACCACCGGGGCGCCAGTGGCTCAGATCCTGCCACCGGGGATGGCGCAGGAATTTTCACCCAAATGCCGGATAAATTTCTCCGCAGGGAAATGGCGAAAAAGGGTGTGACTCTCCCACCAGAAGGTTCCTACGGTTCAGGCTGCGTGTTTTTCCCGCCGGACCCTGCGGTGCGCGAGGTGGCGATGCAGCTTTTCGAACACGTCATCGCAGACGAGGGGCAAAAATTTCTCGGCTGGCGCAATGTGCCGGTGAAAAGTTCCATCCTCGGAAAAACCTCGGGCCGCTACGAGCCAGTCATCAAGCAGATTTTTATCGAAAAAAGCGCGGATCTCAAGGAAGCCATGGCCTTCGAACGCAAGCTCTACGTCATTCGCAAGCGCGTCAGCAATGCCATTCGTAACAACGAGGTGCCGCACCAGTTCCGCGATGTCCACGGCACGATGGGCAATACCTTTCCCGGTGCTGGCTACCACTACGTCACCGGCCTATCCGCCCGCACCATGGTGTATAAGGGGATGCTCACGCCTTGCCAGCTTTCCGAGTATTTTCCGGATCTGCATGACGCGGATTTTGAGTCTGCGTTGGCACTGATGCACACCCGTTTTTCCACCAATACGTTCCCAAGTTGGTCGCGCGCCCATCCCAATCGGTTCATCGCGCACAACGGCGAGATTAATACCGTGATGGGAAATGCGAACTTTATGAAAGCCCGCCAAGCGCTTTGTGCGAGCGATATCTTTGGCACGGAGATTGAAAATATTTTTCCGGTGATCAACGAGGATGGATCAGACTCTGCTCGTTTCGATAATGCTTTAGAATTTATGCACTACGGCGGTTACGATCTCGTCCACGCGATGATGATGATGATCCCAGAGCCATGGGAGCGCCACACCTTGATGGATGAGGATAAAAAAGCATTTTATGAGTTCCACGCCTGCCTCATGGAGCCATGGGATGGCCCGGCTTCTATTACATTTTCGGACGGCCTCCAGATCGGTGCCGTCCTAGACCGGAATGGACTCCGCCCCAGCCGCTATTATGTGACCGATGACGATCTTGTGATCATGGCCTCTGAAGTCGGTGTCATCCCGGATCTAGACCAAAATACCATCATCGAAAAAGGCCGTCTGCGGCCCGGACGGATGTTCCTTGTGGACATGAAAGAAGGCCGCATCGTCCCTGACGAGGAAGTGAAAAAGCGCGTGTATTCTGCCCAGCCGTATGCCAAGTGGCTTGCGGAAAATCGCATCATGCTTGCCGATCTTCCTGCTCCTCAGGCCCCCATGGCCGTCGAAGAAAGCCGCATTCTCGAGCGCCAGCTCGCATTCGGCTACACTTACGAGGACCTCAGAATGTTGCTTGGGCCTACCGCATCATCTGGTGTGCAGCCCATCACATCCATGGGCAATGACACGCCGCTTGCAGTGCTATCGAATAAGCCGAAGCACCTTTATCAATACTTTAAGCAAATTTTTGCGCAGGTCACAAACCCTGCCCTCGATTGTATTCGCGAAGAACTCGTCACCGCCACCGAGACCTTCATCGGCTCCGAAGGAAATCTGCTAGCGCCCGGCCCGAAAAGCTGCCGCATGATCCGCCTTGAGAATCCCCTCATCGATAATTCAAAGCTCGCCCAGCTCCGCGAAATCCAGCTCGATGGATTCAAGGCCACCACGATTGATGCCTTGTTCCCCGCTGACAGAGGCGGCCATGGACTCGAGGCCGCTTTTCATCAAATATGCCTCAAAGCAGATGCCGCCATCGCCGATGGCTTCAATCTTCTCATCCTATCAGATCGGAAGATTGATCGGCACCACGCCGCATTTCCTACTCTTCTGCTCATGGGCGGCCTTCACCACTACTTGGTCGGAAGAGGCACTCGCACGCTGGTTTCTATCATCTTGGAAACAGGTGAGGCCCGCGAGGTTCACCATTTTTCCACCCTCATCGGCTACGGCGCAGATGTGATCAATCCCTACATGGCCTTCGAGTCGATTCACAAGATGATCGCGGATGACATGCTGGAAATCGAGTTTGACAAGGCGGTTTACAATTTCCTCAAGGGCTCCATCAAGGGTGTCGTTAAAACGATGGCCAAAATGGGCATCTCCACCGTCGCCTCCTACCGCGGTGCGCAAATTTTCGAGACCATCGGCCTCAGCAGCGATCTCGTGAATAAATACTTCTGCGGCACCTCCAGCCGGTGCGAGGGTTCTGACATCGGCAAAGTCGCCGAGGAGGCACTCATCCGCCACCGCCACGCCTTCCCAGATCGCCATATCGATTCCGAGGACCGCGCCCTCGATGCAGGCGGCATCTACCAATGGCGGGCCGATGGTGAATACCACCTCTTCAATCCGGAAACCATCCATCTCCTCCAAAAAGCCACCCGCACGGGTAGCTACGAGGTTTACAAAGAATATGCAAAAAAGGTAAACAACCAGGCGGAGAACCTCTCCACCCTGCGTGGACTGATGCGTTTCAAAACCAATCGTCCACCCGTCCCGATTGAGGAAGTAGAGCCCATCGAGGCCATCACCAAGCGTTTCAAAACCGGGGCCATGTCCTACGGCTCCATTTCCCAAGAAGCGCATGAAACACTGGCCATCGCCATGAATCGCATCGGCGGGAAATCGAACACAGGCGAGGGTGGCGAAGACCCCGAGCGGAATATCCCGATGGTAAATGGCGATAGCAAACGCTCCGCCATCAAGCAAGTCGCCTCCGGGCGGTTTGGCGTGACGGGTGAATACCTCGTCAATGCAGATGAGATTCAAATCAAAATTTCCCAAGGGGCAAAACCCGGCGAAGGCGGCGAGCTGCCCGGCTCCAAGGTCTATCCATGGATTGCAAAAGTGCGCTACTCCACCCCTGGAGTGGGACTCGTTTCGCCTCCGCCACACCACGATATTTATTCCATCGAGGATCTGTCCGAGTTGATCCATGATCTAAAGAACTCGAATCCTCGCGCCCGCATCAATGTCAAGCTCGTCGCTGAGGTCGGCGTCGGCACGATTGCGGCAGGCGTTGCCAAGGCCCACGCCGATGTCATCCTCATCGCGGGTCATGATGGCGGCACCGGAGCTTCGCCTACCTCCTCGATTTACAACGCCGGCGCTCCGTGGGAGCTAGGTCTTGCAGAAACTAACCAGGTCTTGCTTCTCAATGATCTGCGCAGCCGCGTGGTATTAGAGACAGACGGCCAGCTAAAGACTGGCCGGGACGTCGCAATAGCCACACTCTTGGGTGCTGAAGAATATGGCTTTGCCTCGGCGCCGCTCGTCACCGTGGGCTGCATCATGATGCGTGTTTGCCAGAAAAACACCTGCCCCGTAGGCATCGCCACTCAAGACCCAGTCCTTCGCAAAAACTTCGAGGGGAAGGCAGAATACGTCGTCAATTTCATGACCTTCATCGCAATGGAAATGCGCGAAATCATGGCCGAGTGCGGCTTCCGAACCATCAATGAAATGGTGGGCCACGTCGAGTGCCTCGATACGAATGAAGCGACTGCACACTGGAAAGCCAGCGGTGTGGACCTCACCAGCATTTTCCATAAGCCAGACGTCGGTGATGAAGTCGGCACCTACGCCACTCAAAAGCAAGACCACGGCCTGAAAGATGCGCTCGATAACACCCATCTGCTTGCACTCTGCAAGCCCGCCATCGAGCGTGGCGAAAAAGTCCGCGCAGAGCTTCCCATCGTGAATGTGAACCGCGTCGTCGGCACCATCACGGGCAGTGAAATTTCCAGAAAATACGGCAACAAGGGCCTGCCTGAAGATACCATTGAGCTGAAATTCAATGGCAGCGCTGGCCAATCGTTTGCCGCTTTCACACCGCCAGGGATGACTTTCCGGCTGGAAGGTGATGCCAATGACTACGTGGGCAAGGGCCTCTCAGGCGCGAAAATCGCTATTTTCCCACCACGCAACGCCCGTTTCAAAGCCGAGGACAATGTGATCATCGGCAACGTCGCTTTTTACGGTGCTACTTCCGGCGAGGCCTACATCAATGGCATCGCCGGCGAGCGCTTCTGCGTGCGGAACTCAGGGGTAAAAACCGTCGTCGAAGGCATCGGTGATCACGGCTGCGAATACATGACTGGCGGCCAAGTCATCGTCCTCGGAGAAACCGGGCGGAATTTCGCCGCAGGCATGTCTGGCGGCACGGCCTACGTTTACGACATTGATGGCATGTTCGAAAAACGCCTGAATAAGGAAATGGTCAATCTTTACCGCCTCATCGAGTGCAGCGATGCAGACATTGCAACGGTTAAGGCCACGCTCGAAAAGCACGTCGCTATGACGGACTCGCCACGCGGGAAATTCTTGTTAGAAAATTGGACTGCCGAGCTGCCCAAGTTTTTCAAAGTCCTTCCCCGCGATTACGAGCGTATGCTCGAAGCCTTCCGCAAAGTGGAGGAACAAGGCCTCACTGGGGATGATGCTGCCATGGCCGCCTTTGAGGAAAACTTGAAAGACCTAGCAAGAGTGGGTGGCAACTAAATAGGTCCTATAAAACCTACACGACCTATAACATTTCAACATCATGGGAAAAGCAACAGGATTCATGGAAGTGGAGCGGAAGACGGATTCCGAAAACACCCCCCGCGAGCGCGTTAAAAATTGGCGTGAGTTTAAAATCCACCCGGATGAGAAACAGCAGCGTGCCCAAGCATCTCGTTGCATGGACTGCGGCACTCCATTCTGCCATACGGGCCACATCGTTTCCGGCATGGCCAGTGGCTGCCCAGTCAATAATCTTATCCCCGAGTGGAACGACCTGATCTTCCGCGGGCGCTGGCGGGAAGCTCTGGAACGGCTGCATAAGACGAACAATTTCCCGGAATTCACGGGTCGTGTCTGCCCTGCTCCGTGTGAAAGTTCCTGCGTGCTCGGTATCATTCAGCCGCCCGTCACCATTAAGAACAACGAGTGCGCCATCATTGATCGCGGCTGGGCGGAAGGCTGGGTCACTCCCCGCATACCTGCCATCCGCACAGGGAAAAAAATCGCTGTCGTCGGCTCTGGTCCGGCAGGTCTCGCTTGTGCAGACCAGCTCAATCAAGCTGGCCACACCGTCACCGTCTTCGAGCGGGATGAGCGCATCGGCGGGCTTCTGATGTATGGCATTCCGAACATGAAATTGGACAAGGAACTCGTCGTCCAACGCCGTGTGAATCTCCTCGCCACTGAGGGCATCACATTTCAAACCTCCGTCGCCATCGGCAAAGATCCGGTGTGGACCATTGAGCGTCTGCGCAGTGAGTTTGATGCCATTGTCCTCTGCTGCGGTGCTACCCATGGGCGGAATTTACCGATTGAGGGCCACACTGCAAAAGGTGTCCACATGGCTATGGAATTTCTCACGGCGAACACCCGCCACCAGCTTGATCACCATTTCAATGGCACAAATCCCAGCCTCAATGCCACCGGCAAAAACGTAGTCGTCATCGGCGGTGGCGATACCGGCACAGACTGCGTGGGCACCAGCCTCCGCCATGGTTGTAAAAGCGTGATCCAGCTCGAAATCATGCCCCAGCCTCCCGACAAGCGCGCCCCGAATAACCCGTGGCCAGAGTGGGCGAAGGTTTACAAAATGGACTACGGTCAAGAAGAGGCAGCGGCCATCCAAGGCGGCGATCCCCGGCAATATCTCGTCCAAACAAAACGCTTCCTTCATGATGCCGAAGGTAATCTCACAGGCCTCGAAATCGTCCACATCGAGTGGGCGAAAGACGAGCAAGGCCGCTTCATTCCTCAAGAAATCCCCGGCACTCTCCGCACGATCCCTTGCGAACTAGCCCTACTTGCCATGGGCTTCACTGGCCCCGAGCAGGAGGCGATTTCTCGCTTTGCTCTCGAGACGGACGCCCGTTCAAACGTCAAGGCCGAGCATGGCACCTTCACTACGAATCTCCCCGGAGTTTTCTCCGCCGGCGATATGCGCCGTGGCCAATCACTCGTCGTCTGGGCCATCAACGAAGGCCGCGGCGCCGCCCGCGAATGCGATCGCTACCTGATGGGTGCCACTAATTTGCCCTAAACACGTAACCTGCTCCCGCCATTCCAGCGGCGTAGGATTTTTCATTCTGGCAAATTAAACATTTTTGCATAAACTCCACCCGTGAGCCAAGTCCGCATCATTAACATGGAGGAGAAAATTGGAAAAACCGTGGGCCGTCGTCGTCCGCCAGTGGACCCCTTCAAGGCTGCCGATGGAATCCAACACTTCATCAACGAGCAATTCAATGCGATGGGACATCGCCTCACTCCCAGAGGCGTGTTCCGTTTCAATTCCCACGAAGAAGCTGACCAATGGATGAGGAACTCGATACGTCCGAAGAAGGGTTAACGTCTCGTGCCCCAAGCGGCTCCGATCTTGCTGCTTTGGCGACTATCCTCAACGAACAAGGAGCCAATTACATCGTGATCGGCGGATTTGCGATCATCTCATCTGGTTTTCCTAGGTCCACCATGGATCTCGATCTCATCATCGCCACTGATCTCGAAAACGAAGCGAAGGTTTACAAAGCCCTCGAATCTCTGCCGGATCAAGCCGTGCTTCAGCTCAGCCCTGGCGAAGTTTCTCGCTATACCGTCGTCCGCGTGGGCGATGAAATTTGTGTCGATCTGATGGCTTCGGCCTGCGGGATCGACTACGAGGAAGCCTCAAAAGACCAAATCATTCGTGAAATCGATGGCGTGCCGATTCCCTTTGCTTCGCCTCGCATGCTTTACCGTATGAAGGTCAATACCCACCGGGAAAAAGACCGCGCGGATCTGCTTTTCCTCCGCGAGCATTATCCGGAGGTTTTGTTACCCTAAAAATCACGCAATTTTTACTCCAGCAACGTCGTCTTCGTGAACAAGCAAATGACGTGGATGCCGCGCGCTTCGATGGCTTGGCGGCCACCTTCTTCGCGGTCCACCAGTACCAGCGCGAAGGCCACTTTGCCGCCCTCGCGCTCGATCGCATCAATGGCTTTGAGCGTGGAGCCACCTGTGGTGATCACATCGTCCACCACGATGACTGAGTCCCCGGATTTGAAATTTCCCTCGATTTGTTTCCCTGCGCCATGACCTTTTGGCTCCTTGCGCACCGTGAATACTTGCAGTGCCTCATCAGGATGCTGGGCGGCGGAGGCCATGCCCACGGCGAGTGAAATCGGGTCGGCACCGAGAGTCATCCCGCCGATGGCTTGGATCTTGAGATGCTCGGAGTGGATTTTCGAGCGCACGGCATGCCAACCGAGATCGCCGATGAGATGGGCGCCAAAGGGATCAAGCGCTGTCACTCGGCAATCAATATACAGATCACTCTGTTTCCCTGAGGCGAGGGTGAAGTTACCGATTCGCACGGATTTTTCTAACAAAATTTTCTTTAGGGCGGAGGCAGTCTTGAGCATCTGCAGAGAGTCTAAAATGAACTGCCGTAGCGCAAGCACGGACGCGCGCTGGTGGCCTAGGGCTAGCCTCCGCTGTCTTTTATTTCTTCCATCGAGGATGAAAGTTTGCTTTGAGAAAACATCATGAGTGGTTCACCTTTTGCCCGTGACTGATCGCGATGAAATCACCTTTTTCGATTTTCAAGCAACCGAGAAAACCGCATCCCCACGCACTTTAGCGAACTATCGTGACGCCCTAAAAGTCTATCAAACATGGCGAGGCGAGCGATTCACCACTTGGCGGGATGCGGAGGCGGACGATTTCCGGGACTATCTCTTTGATCTGATGAAGCAGGGGTATAAACGGGCCACGATTCGCCTGCGATTTGCGGCGTTGCGCTCATTTTACAAGTTCCTCGTTTTGCGCCGTGGGCTTGCACGCAGCCCGGTAGCGGAAGTGCAGCTACCCAAGCCGGAGCGCGGCTTGCCAGTGGTGCTCAGCGTGGCGCAGATTGATGAGTTGTTAGGCTTGCCACTCAGCCTCGCGATGGATGCCAAGGCTCCGCAGTGGCTGGGCCTGCGGGATGCGGCGATTCTCGAATTGTTTTACTCATCTGGATTGCGCATCGCAGAGCTGCTTTCGCTCAATGTGGAAAACGTAGATTTCCTCAGTGAAACTGTACGAGTAGTGGGAAAAGGCTCGAAGGAAAGACGGGTGCCACTCGGCGGGCCGGCAGTCAGTGCCATCCAACGTTACCGGCGAGCGGCGGTAGTGATATCAGGTGCTTTGTTTCTCAGCAAGCGGCGCACCCGCATCACCCAGCAGGCGGTGGATCTCTTGCTGAAAAAATACGTAAGCCGTAGTAGCATTCCTTTTAAGATCAGCCCTCATAAGCTGAGGCATAGCTTCGCCACCCACATGTTAGATGCAGGCGCGGATTTGCGGAGTGTGCAAGCGCTGTTGGGCCACGCCTCACTTTCTACCACCCAGATCTATACCCACGTCACCAAGGAACGGCTCAAGCAGGCTTACGATACCGCCCACCCACGCGCGTGAAGCGATTTAAGAAATTCATCGCCCGGCTTGTGTTTCTCAGCTCGTTAATGGGGCTGACGACGTGTGCGACACATCGCCCGCTACCACCTGCCGCACGCGTGCCCAACCTGCGTGAGGAGCTTGCAGAACGGGTGGCCGCGCAGCAGACGCTCAGAGTTTTGTTCATCGGGAATAGCTACAGTTTTGGGTTGCCTGAGGCGTTCGCAAAGATCGCCACAGATCACGGGAAATCCGTAAAAACTGGCCACTCGACATTTGGCGGCTGGACCTTGGCCCAGCATGCCGGACACCAAGGCACCTTGCAAAAAATCCGCAGCGGCGGGTGGGACATTGTCGTCATCCAAGAGCAAAGTTTAATCCCAGCCCAGCCTTCTCGAAAACGAAGTGCCGCGATGTTTGAGCCGCTACGGTTTCTAGCAAACGAAGCTCGCAGCCATGGCGCGATTCCATTGCTCTACCAAACGTGGGGCCGCCGTGACGGAAATGCCCAACTCAAGGATGATACTTTTCCCAAAATGACGGCACGAGTGCGAGACAGCTACCAAGCGGCTGCCATACATGCAGGTGGGGTATTGATCGCTCCGGTGGGTGATGCTTGGGAACAGGAAATGAATGCCGGGCGTGGAGCGCAATTGTTTATCGAGGATGGCAGCCACCCGTCTGCGAGGGGTGTCATCCTCACCGCAGAGACGTTTTATCGCACCGTATTTGGACCGTGAATGACAAAAGAAAAGCGCGCACTGGATATCCCCCCGGATCTCTCAATGCGCGCTTTTTTCGAAACCATTCTTGCGCGAACCCTGATCGATTAACTTCCCCCCGGAGATTAGGCGATTCAGATGCGGCTCACAGCTCGAAGGCTGAAGTTCGACTTGCACCTGAGTGCTTGCTGAACAACGAAAAATTACCTGATTTTCAAGAGAACGAAAGCAATTAAGTATCTCTATCCCGGCCAGGTGATCCCAAAAACGGCCATAGCAGTGATAATCGTGGGCCTACGTTCGATTACCTCACCTCTTCTCGATCCGGTAAAAGCGGCGTGGTTCGCTGCCTGGTGTGCCAGTGTTATAAACTAGTGTTGCGTTTGCAGCTCCGGTTTGGGTGGCTCCTATATCTTCCCATGCAGTCAGCTTGATACTCGTGCGAAGCTGGAATGTGCCGGCTGCTCTAGGGATAAAAGTGGCCAGTCCGTCTCTGGCAAATGTTAGTTTCCCGAGATCTTGGCCGCCGCTCACACTACGAGTGAGATTGATTATGCTGAGTGAGGAATTCCCGAGGCTCGGATTCGTAGCAACAGCTAAATAACCTTGTGAGAGAAAAATGGTGGGCTTCACCTTTATGATATTTGTGATGGTATCTACCGAAAATTTGCCACCGGACACAGGGCCCCAAGCATTGTCTCCTCCAAGATTTTTCTGGAAGAGATATACCGATCCCACGTTGTTTTGGCCAGCCACATCATCACCGCCCGCCCGCACCGCAAGTAGATCGCCGTCGATTTGTAGCGAGCCTCCGAGTGAATCTAGAGTTGCTGCATCAGGCGCAGAAATCCGATTTGGTAGAACTCCCCACGCGTCTGGCCCTCCTGAGTTTCTTGATAGTATATATACCATACCCGCACCACTCTGAGTGTCAGATAGATCGCGCCCATCTGCACCGGCTGCGATGAGATCACCAGAAATACTCACAGAACGGCCAAAAAAGTCTCCGGACACACCATCTGGTGCAAAAATCCTGCCGTTGGAAAGCAGTCCCCACTGATTTGCCCCTCCTTGGTTTCTGCCATAGATATACACCGCACCTTGAAATTGCACTGCTGCGGTAGTAGGTGTAGCTGGGAAGCTCTCGGCAGGGGATCCCACCACGAGGAAATCACCTGAGAGATCGGAGCTTCTCCCATAACTCGAACTACTTGAGAAATCAGAGCTTCCAAGTTTTACATTTGGAACTTGGCCCCAGTTATCCGTGCCTCCGCGGTTTTTTTCGAAAATATAGTAGAACTTTATCGCAGTATCATAGGTATCTCCATCTCGTATTGCCACTGCGGCGATGCGATCCTGCGAGTATGACATCACAGTTCCAAGTCGATCTGTGAGACGCCCATTTGGAAGTTGTGGATCTGTGACTGAGAATTGTTTAACGAGTCCCCAGTTATTATCACCGCCCACGTTCCTGCCGAAAACAAAGATGGCCCCTTGGTTATCATTTGTCCCGCCGGAGGACGTAGGTGCATCGAAAGAGGTATCAGAAACAATGATGGTATTCAAATCTGGCATTACCACTTGAGTGCCAAAACTGCCGCTATTTGCGGCAGGCGAGACGAGAGAATTCTTGCGGCTGAATAAGGTCCACGTCCCTGCGATTTTCTCATAGAGATAAACTCGGCTGCTCGAAGGGGTGCCAACAGCCATGAAATCCCCATGGATGGCAATAGCCTCGCCAAATGTGCCTATGGTAAGGCTGGGTGGAGTGAGCGTTTGTGAAAAGGCGGCGATGATTGGTTCAATCACAATTGGATATATTGATGTTGGTAACGGACAAAACTATGAATCTATCCGAGGGCGAACGTGCCCGAGTTTCAAAAATCTGTGATTATATGCGCCAAAAATTAATAATCCCCATCTTCAGTGCGCTCACTAGGCCTAGAGCCCAGAAAAGGCGGATGCCTCAGATTTGCTTGCCCAGCGTTGCTCAGGGCTCGGGCAGTGCTTGAGGAGCGGGGCGAAGTGTCGTTCTACGTCGCGTGGATCAAGAAAGCGCACGCTGTGCGGCTGCGGGCCATCGCCTGTGGGGAAGTCAATTTCCGCCAAGGATCGCGGCTTGGATGCGGGCGATTGCATTTTCTCCTCCATGCTTCAAGACGGTAGCGGAAAAAGCTGGCTCGTCGAGCGAGAGTTGGTGGGCTTTGACGAGGGCAAAGACATCGGACCAATCCTTTTCAACGTTATCGCGTGCCGGCTGCACGATGGCGTGGAGTTTAAGGGCAATCATCGCCACGACTTCTGGGGTGGCGATGGGCTTCAAGTCAGTTTTCGTGAGTTCTAGAGTTTGGAAAACTTCGTCTTCCACGAGCATGAGATCGATGGGAGGCAATGGGAAGTCGGTAGGTGCTTCAAACTGTAGGAAATTCGCCGACTCTGCAAAAAGGCGATAGCGCAGTGAAATAAGTTCGCAGCGCCAGTTTGCGGCGGCGGAGCGAGGGATCAATAGATCCAGATCGAAAGTCGCGCGAGGGTGGCCGAGCGCCGTCACTGCATGACCGCCGATCATCAGAGCTGGCAGTTTTTTTTCCTCAATAAGCGTGGCAATGGTGGTAAGGAAACTCTGCATGGCTGAGCTTAAACAACGCCGGCGGCGAAAGCCAGCATCTGCTGAGTGGGTTCTTTTGAGACTTGGAAATCCGGGGTGAGGGGATAGTGCTGTGGAGGTGGCAGCGAAACAGAGACCGGCAGATAGGTTAGAGAAAACTGGCCGCGAGCTTGATGCGATTCGCATTCGTGGGGCGAGGCAGCATTATTTGAAGAATATCAATGTGGATATTCCTAGGGGGAAACTGGTGGTGATCACTGGGCCAAGTGGTGCGGGGAAGTCATCATTGGCATTTGATACACTCTACGCGGAAGGACAACGGCGGTATGTGGAGTCACTATCGGTGTATGCGCGGCAGTTTTTGGATCAGCTAGAAAAACCGGATGTGGATGCGATAGAGGGCCTGAGTCCGGCAATTGCGATCGAGCAAAAGGGTGGGGGCCTGAACCCACGTTCGACGGTGGCAACGGCGACGGAAATCTACGATTATCTACGGGTATTATGGGCGGCGGCTGGTATCCCGCATGATCCGGCCACGGGGGAGAGGCTGGAGCGGATGAGCGCGGCGGACATCGTCAATGGTTTGGCGGAAATGGAGGAGGGGACGAAGGTGGTGCTATTGGCAGCGATTCCCAAGGAGGAACTGTGTGAGCCTACGCGATTGCTAGCGGACTTGCAGCGGCAGGGATATGTAAGGGTGCGGGTGGATGGGGAGGTGTTAGAAATCGAGGAAGCGGTGGCGCGCTGGCCGGAATCGCCAGTGGCGGTGGAGATTGTGGTGGATCGGTTCGTGATCAGGGCGGGAGTGGAATCCCGGCTCGCGGACTCGGTAGAAACCGCACTGCGCTTGTGCGGAGCGGAGGCCCGGGCAGCGGTGCAGAAACCAAGCGCTGATGGCTGGCGGGATTTGGTTTTCCAAACTAGCTACCGGAATCCACGGACGGGATTCATGGTGGAAGATCTTTCGCCCAAGCATTTTTCATTTAACTCGCACATTGGGGCTTGCGAGGCGTGCGAGGGGCTGGGGACCGAGATGTTTTGCGATCCGGATTTGCTAGAGGAAGGAGCCGATGCGGTGGCAACATTGAAACGCTACCGAGAGGCAAAGTCTGAGATTACGCGGCGGAAGCTGGCGAAGTTTATGGCGCACAGGCAGTGCAGTGTATGTGCGGGAAGGAGGTTGAAGCCAGAGTGGCTGGCGGTGAAACTCGAAGGTGGTGCAGCCCCGGGCTGGTTAGGCATCCAAGATTTTTGCGCGCTGGCAGTAGATGATGCCCTCCAGTGGATGGAAGGCATAAAATTCGATGCCACAGCGGCGGAGGTCTGCAGGGGGCTGGCGGGCGATGTTTGTAAGCGTTTGGCGTTTTTAAAAGAGGTGGGATTGGACTATCTAACGCTGGAGCGGACGAGTGGCACACTCTCGGGCGGCGAAGCGCAACGGATACGGCTCGCGTCGCAACTGGGAGCAGGTCTTTCAGGCGTGATCTATGTGCTAGACGAGCCCAGCATCGGGCTGCACGCGGCGGACACGGGACGGCTCA
>JAYULG010000177.1:0-1092 GCA_043763755.1 Akkermansiaceae bacterium
TCATCCGGGTATTGATACTCGATGGGATCTTCCACGGTGACGATGTGCTTGGGATGATTCCGCCGTGCCCAATCGATGAGTGATGCCAGAGTGGTGGATTTTCCAGATCCAGTAGGGCCAGTGACCAGGCAGAGCCCAGCGCGGCGCAGCACACCGTAGCGGAGTGTCTCTGTGGTATCCGGATCAATGCCTAATGACTCAAGCTCAGGGATGAAATCATTGAGAATCCGGCAGGTGACGCCGAGGCCAGACGAGCTAAGGTGGGCTTGAATCCGCAAGCGGCCAGAACGCTCACCATTGTTTCCCATCGGGATGCCTTCGCAGGAGAAATCTGCCACGCGAGTTTCAGAAAACTTAGCGATGGCCTGTGCAATCTTATCTTCCACCCGCTGGGCGATGCCGGCTTCTTGGCCGAAGCCGTGGCTGCCGCTCTCGCGGTTTTTAATGAGTTCCTTGAGGATCTCATCCATGTGGGCGGCAGTGAGGATCCCGAGAAACTCGAATTTCTCCATGCCCTTGTTCGTATGGATATAAACTGGGCGCTCGGCCCGCATCTGGATATCTGAAACGCGCAACTCACGGCAGACGCGGAAGATGATGCCTAATAAATCAGAACCCCGCATGCCAGGCATGAAGCGCACCGGCACTGCGCCCGCGGCATGGCCGGGGAGTGCGGGTGGTTCTGCAATGGCGGAGTAAACGGACATGGAATGAAGGACAATGATTAGTTAGAAACTTGGGGTCTCGCCTTGGCTTCGAAGCGGCGGATGCCTTGCTCAGTGGCCTCACGAATTTTCCCGATGAAACGGAAGCGTTCTTCGCATTCGGTGATCTTCTGGGCGGAGAGCAAGTCCCAGCTTTTTGATTCATCCCACCGCTTTGCGATCACCATGTAATTAGATATACAGTGGTCTAAGAGATTAAGATAGCTACGCATTTGCGTAGTATTGAACAATGGTTTTTCGTTCAGTTGATCCTCAAACATGAGCAGTAAAACATTGGTGCATGCGCCCGCGGCGGTGAGCATCGGGCGCGGATCATGCTGCTGCTTGAGGCAATATTGGATGGTATCGTCCGCGAGTTTTGCCACCG
>JAYULG010000178.1:0-1091 GCA_043763755.1 Akkermansiaceae bacterium
GCGCACTGTCCGACGGCAAAACCTTCCTCATCGAAGACAAAGCGATCGCCACCACCCTCAGCCTCTACCTCACCAACACCCCCAACACCCAACGCCCCAACACCCAACGCCCCAACACCCAACGCACCCTCATCTTCGGCCTCACCAACCCCGAACCACCCTTCAGCCCCCTCCCCCAAGTCGCCGAAGAAACCACCAATGTCCAAACTCTGACTCAAGGCACCCGCTTTCTCGATTCAGACTTCACCCTCAACCGACTCAAGCGTGAACTCCAGAACAAAGACTACGACACGCTCCACCTCGCCACCCACGGACGATTCGGCAGCGACGCCAAAACCACTTTCCTCGTGACCCACGACGGACGCATCACCCTCGACCAAATCGAAGCCATCCTTCGCCAAAAAAACCGAATCCTGTCGCTGCTGGTCCTCAGCGCCTGCGAAACTGCCACCGGAAACGATCGAGCGGCCCTCGGCATCGCGGGTGTCGCCATCCGCACCGGAGTTCAGAGCACCCTTGCCAGTCTGTGGTTTATCAACGATGCGGAGACCGTCCCGCTTATCACCGAATTCTATCGCCAGCGCCAAAACCCCAGCACCAGCAAAGCCGAAGCCCTCCGTCAAGCCCAACTCAAGCTCCTTGCCGACCCCCAGACCCAGCACCCCGCACTTTGGGCTGCTTTTACTCTAATCGGGAACTGGGAATAGTAGTCATGTCTATTTTAATACCAGCATCTCATCAGTACTCGCTTTGAAAATGTAATGGACCATACCGTTATCTTGTTTGAATACAACAAGAAATTAAAAAGTCCCGATTATGATTAAGAAGCACACGATCGTTTTAGGTGCCCCTATGCTTCAGCAAGCCATTCTCGATCCGTCCTCTGAACAGCTTTATGAGCAGGATTTTTGGCTCTGGACCCAAGCAATGGTTGAGGTATTAAAGTCAGGAAATCTTTCCCAGTTGGATTTGGAAAATTTAGCAGAAGAGGTGGAAAGTTTGGGGCGGAGCGATCGTCGGGAATTGCAGAGTCGGTTGACGGTGTTGTTGATGCACTTACTGAAATGGCAGTTCCAATCGGATATGCGGTC
>JAYULG010000179.1:0-14093 GCA_043763755.1 Akkermansiaceae bacterium
TCAAAGCTTGCATCGCGGCTGCCATTGGACTCAAGACGGGCAAGCCCTGAACGGAAACCATCGACTGATGCAATATATGCACTATTTAATGCGCCGCTGATCATGACTTTACCATCTGCAAGCGGTAGCACAGACCGGATTGAATTAACCGTCAAATTCGCATCCACCGAGAGAGGTGAAACGGTATCGCGAGCGCCGCTGGGAAGAAGCCGAACTATACATTTCACACTCTGCCCACTGAAGTTAGTAAAATTTCCCGCGACGAGGATTTTCCCAGAATTTTCCAGCCGAATTGTATTCACTGAGCCGTTAGGCCCGGTGCCATTAGCGGTGATGAATGCTATATCTGGTGTGCCGTTCGCATTGAGGCGGATGAGCCGATTGCACGCCGTACCATCATATTGGGTAAAATCACCGGCAACGAGGATTTTACCATCCGCTTGTATCACAACATCATTTACTTCTTGGTTGAAGCCGCTACCCGTCAGGAAGGTAGCGTCCACAGAACCATCTATATTGAGCCGCGCGATATGGCGAATGTTAGAAGAACCACCGATGCCATTTGAAATAAACCCACCTATAATGACTCTTCCATCCGCGAGGGGTGCGATGGCGTTGACTGTTGTAGTGAAAAACTCTGGTGAAAATCCGGCATAACGGCGGCCGGGATCTAGTATAGAAATTGTGGCGGAAGATGCACCAGAATTAATCACAGCACCTACTACATTTGATAAGCTCAATGTAAGTGTTTCTACCCCTTCATTCAGAGTGTCCGGGCGAATGGGAATGGCGAGTGCCTTGTCCGTGGTATCCCCGGGTGCCCATGTCACGGTGCCGACTATAGCATGATAATCTATGCCAGCGGTGGCTGTCCCATTCGAGGTGGCATAGCTCACAGACGCGCCGCTTGCAGTGGCGTAGCTGCGGCGCAGAGTGACGCGGGCCATGCCAGCTACCTCATCGATTTCAACCGCAGTATTTACAATTTCAATCCTTGAATCGAACCGAACGTTGACTTCGATCCATTCATTCGGCGCGGTGCCACCACTTGCCATCGTTTCAAACCGCACTCCCGCGCTGGCGTCGTAACGCACCGAACCAACAGGGAGGCCGCAATCTTGCCGATCAAGATTCGCATTTCCGCTGGAGCCCGGCGTCATATCAATGAGGTTTGGGTGGTCTTGATAAAGTCCCTCAGCCACGACGTAAGCGCCATTTGCGAGATTATAGGGTGCGCCAAATCGCTTGCGGTGGCCCACCCAGTAATTCACGCCGCCGCCCATCGGCACTCGCAGGGCGAGAGCCGCATTCGAGGTCGCTGCTGGGCTATCGAAGCGGGAAATCCGCCAAGTGCCATTCCCCGTGGGTGTGATGATTTTGTTTTCCGGTAGCCAACCAAGGCGGCGTGTGGAAAAGGGGCTGAAGTAGCCGTCGTCTGCATTGCCATCCCCCATCACATCGAAGATGTCACCATATTCGACACTGCCAAGAGTCGGGCTATCATAACGATCACCTCCGAGTGTAGAAGATGGGTTCCAGTAGTTTGCATGAAAAAGACCATAGTTATGGCCAAACTCATGAAGAATCACCCCAACAGAGTTTGTCCCATTGATCCAATGGTCCCCTCCTCCCACGCTGGCGAGGCCCCCGTAATTAATGTTAGAGTTTGTGACGAATGATAGATCCGGAAAATACACTGCTACGACATTATAGTTTGCGAGGTTATAATTTGCAGCGGCAAGATCGCGCGCTGCGGTAATAATATCTTCGTTGCCATTTGCGGCAGTGGCGTATGAGGCACCGCTTGCGGGCATCCGGTAGAGAGTGGGCGTGACGGTATGCACGAGCGAGGCTTTACCGTATGAGTATTGATTGATGTGGTTTGCTACCGTGTCTAAAGTTTCCTCAAGATCAACTTTCGAGATCGAATTTCCGATTCCCGGGAAGTCTGAAAAATCGACTCGGATGAACAAGACATTGATATCATCTGAGAGATATGGGCTGGCCTGCTGGCGTGGCCGCTCTGAGCTGCCGAAGTCTGCAAAGGTGGAGTTGGGAAGCTCGAACTTGGCCTGCCGATTTTGACGTGCGTCCTGCGCGGCTTGCGTCAAGACATCAGAGAAACCATCGAGTGATGCTTGATTAGTGAAATGATGGATTTTCCCGGCAATGATTGCAGGAATGCCCGCCGCTGAATTTTCTCCTGTGCTTGGATCTTTTTGTGAATCTTGTCCGGCGGGAAACCATTGCGAGGCAACGGCGCTGTCTTGAGCATTGAGAGATCTGATCGGTGAGGGATCAAGTAATAGGATTTCCCCGAGGCGATGGCCTTGCATGAAAGTGTCATTGAGTGGTGCGGTGGCTTGCAATAGGTGGGGACCGTAAGCAGGCATGGTGGCTTCAGAAGTGCGGACGATGTGTTGGTGGCGGCATTCGATTTTACCATTTTCGTTTTCGGTGGTTGCCCATTGCAAATCGAAGTCCGCACGGCCACTCCATGGTGATTCACACTCGCGCCTGATCGGAATCGGAAGAGCTGCGAGCTGTGAAAGGCTTAGCATGCGCACTCTGGCAGCAATTGGGTTTTTGCGAGCAAGCGCCTGCAAAAACTTCATGCGTCCTTTTGCCAATCTGATACCCTCCGCCAGTGCGACTGTATCCGATGACGTGGCTGAGTGAAGACCCGCCCATTGATCAAATGCAGCTTGTGGGGAATTTTGAACAGTAGGTGTAGAATCTTCCTTGGCAGTCGCCCGGGATTGCTCTTCTGCTACATTGGGCAAAGAAATCCACCATCCTAGGGCCAGAGCAAGAATTAGTAAAAGTAGCGGATAGAGTGCAAATCGATTTCTCACGCCCACTGAGTTAGCGGAAAACTAATAAAATGGCTAGTGTGAATTCAACATGCCTTAATTAAATTGCGTGCGCCATCCATGATTAAGAAATACAGCATGCGTAGTTGCTCACACCCAATCTAGGAGGATTGCCATTCCAGAGGTGCGCGAGTATCAATTTTCTACAATGTAGATACATCAGGCATCAGATGAAGCCGCCTTCTCACATACTCGTTATTTTGAGTCGTTGAACCATCCGGTTTCGCCACTTGTATAATCTCAGCATGCCCATCGACGAAAATTATGTTCATCTTCCCATCTATCATGAACTGTGCCGCTTTGCCCTTTGGGTTTTGTGCATCTTTTGGACTATTGAGAAGATTGCCAACGAGAAAATTGCTTGAGTGCCAATCCCAGTGTGGCATCAAAAGTGGTGTTCTCGCAGGCTCTGGAATCATCGAAAGTGGGGTAAGAAACCGCGATTGCCCAAACCATCCACCGGCAGATCCAATTCTACTCATCACATTTTCCGAGATCTTGAAATTCATAGCGTATCCCGGATACCAAGGCTCAAATTGATCTTTTGCGAACTGCGGATTTTTCACAATCGGTTCATTAGTTGCCCACCAGCTTTTGTCGCCAGTGACCGTAGCAGCCGAAACGCTGGGGTAGAGGTCAAATAAAATTGCCTGATGCCAATGGACATGCCCTGGGCGATCAGGATTGCGAGTTGAGCCATTGTCTCCCGTGTTATCTTCGCGTGGTGCAGGAAGCCGATCCCCATTTTCTGCACCGTAACTTCTCATCATGATCCCAATTTGGCGCATGTTGTTGACCGATTTTGACATCTTCGCCTTCGCCTGCATTTTCGGGCCAATGGTGAACGATACAATTGCGAGGACCGCTATGATTGCAATAACAACGAGCACTTCGATCAATGTGAAGCCATTGTGACGACAACGTGGATTTTTGATTTTCATGAATTGTTTTGTGGAGATTGGATGCAGTCGGTAGCGAAGTCAAATTACAAATGGTGGCTACGTTGTTCGCAGTTTCGAAAATTCAATTGATGGAATTTATCCAAACACTTACCTCACTCGCCGAAGCGGTGGGTCAGACATCCTATGAGGTGGTTCAAGTTCTTTGAAAAAAATAATCGGCATGTGGTGTATTCTTGCATGGTGTGACGCGCGAATAGCTCAATCATCGCCGCGCAATTCTACCCACTGTGTCAAAATCCATGAAAAATTCCTCAAATTTTGCCTCCCGTCGAGAAGTCCTCAAGGGCGGACTCGCATCTGCGTTTACTTTTGCCGCGCCGATGATTCTTTCGTCGAGAGTGTTAGGTCGCGCGGGCGAAATAGGCCCAAATAGTCGCATCAATATTGGCATCGTCGGCAATGGACTTATTTCTGAAGGGCATCGCGGCTTTTGCCTCACTCAGAACAATGTGCAACTCATTGCCCTCTGCGATGTGGACAAGAACAAGCTAGTTTTGGCAATGGCTGACGCAAAATCCAAGGGGATCAATTGCGATGCCTACAATGATTCCCGCGAGCTTTGCGCACGTGCGGACTTGGATGCCGTGATGGTTACTACTCCAGATCATTGGCACGCTGCGATCGCCATTGATGCCATGCGCCATGGTAAGGACGTGTATGTGGAAAAGCCCATGACTCTTACCATCGCGGAAGGCATGGCGATGTGTGCTACCGCAGAACGCCATGGCCGCATGGTCCAAGTAGGTTCTCAACAACGATCGAATCATTCCTTCCGCAAAGCCGCAGAGCTCGTTCGCAACGGCTACATTGGCAATGTTCACACCGCTGTTTGCCGCATTGGCGAGTTTATAGAACCCACACAATTTTCTGAGGAGCCTGTGCCAGAATATCTTAACTATGATCGCTGGCTAGGCCCAGTAGCATGGGAGCCTTACAATGAGCAACGGGTGAGGGGCGATTACAATGGAGGCTGGCGCCGGTTCTGGGAATTCGGCTCACGCAAAAATGGCGACTGGGGTGCGCACCACTTTGATATTGTGCAATGGGCACTCGGTATGGACGAATCCGGACCCGAGCTTTTTGTGCCAAAGGGCTTCGACGGCCCTCATCAATATCACACCTATGCCAATGGGACCAAAGTGATTCGTGATGGTGATACGAAAGAGGCAATGATCCGTTTCATCGGTGATAAAGGCGAAATCCTCGTAGGGCGCGAAGATAAATTTGAGACGACTCCTTCAAATCTCAAAGATATCATTCTCAAATCAAGTGACACACATCTATATGATTCTTATGATCACCGGGGAGACTGGCTTAACTCGATCAAAACGCGCAAGCCGTCCATTTGTCACGTCGGCATCGGCCATCGCACTGGCACGATCTGCCAGCTCAGCGGGATCGCGGAGCGCCTTGCCCGCCCCTTGAAATGGGATCCTATCACCCAACAAATCATCGGAGATCCCGTAGCCACCCGCATGATGGAGCGCCCTCGCCGCGCTGGCTACGAGCTACCCATTTAAGCCTTAAAATCCCACCATGATAAAATTTTTCCTACCCATTCTGATCGTGGCAAGTCTCGCTCTGCCATCATTCGCATTAGATTCTGCTGCCCTAAGCGATGTCGCCGCAAAGTTTAAAAATCCATCTACTGATGAACAATACGCCGCTCGCATCGAGCTGGATCGCCTCATTGATAAGGCCACCGCACCAAGCACAGGAATTACCGCTGCGGTGAGTGATCTTGTTGTCTCAGCGATCCAGTCCGCTGACACTCCGCTGGAGGCAAAAAAATATTTGCTCCGCGCGCTAGGCCGCATCGGTGACGGGAAAGCTGCTACCGCCCTCGCCCCTTTGCTTACGCATGCGGATCCATTGCTCAAAGAGGAATCTCGCACTGCGCTGGAATCCATTCGTGATCCTGCTGCCGCAAGCGCGTTCGAGGAGGCGCTCGTGAAAACGCAGAATAAGCGCGAGAAAATTGCATTCGCTAATTCGCTTGGATTGCAAAAGTCTGCGAGTTCACTGCCGGCGCTGAATTCACTAGTCACCAACAGGGACCTAGAAATTGCCAAGGCCGGTTTGCGAGCCATCGCTGCCATCGGCGGTGCTTCTGCCACCGAGATGCTGTTGAAGTCTCATGCTGGCGCATCTGATGGTTCAGTCATGAGGCCCGAAATAGAAAAGGCAATTCTACTGGCGACTCCTAAAGATGCAAAAAGCACGCTGCAAATTTATCAGATATCCAAATCTGATACCATCAAGACCGCCGCATTCATTGCCTTGATGAAAATAACACCAGCAGATGCCAAACCTGCCATCATCGAAGGTGCATTGACGAGCACGGACGATAGCCTACGCCAAGAAGCCATTGCGGCGGGCATTCGCCTCGCGCTTCCCAGCCTCACGGCCAGCCTCGCACAAGATATTTCGAAGATGCCCACCGTTGATCGGCTCATCGTTCTTTCAAACATCCAACTTCTTAAACCCACCGAAACGGCCGAAAAGATCACTCTCAGTCTGATAAACTCAGCGGATGAGGCGGAAAGGATCGCTGCCATTTCCGCTCTGGGACAGATCCCTACTCAAGCTTCGTTCAATGCTTTGCTGCAAGCTTTAGGTGCTCGCGAGCCATGGGCAAATCAAGCTGCGTCCGCCGCCATTGCCACTGTGAAATATCCAGATGCCGAGGCCACCTTGCTCGCGATGCTCAAGAGTGCTTCTAGTTTGGACAAAGTTCTCGCTCTCAAGGCCATCGTCACTCGTCCACTACCAGAAATCAGCAGCGTCCTCATCGCTATTTTGAAAGGCACTGATGAAGCAGCCGCCAAGGAAGCGGTAAAATCACTTTATTTTACCGCCTCACTTGATGACCTCCGCGCTCTCTGCGCAGAGGCATCATCTGCGCCCGATGCTGATTTGAAAAAAAGTCTTACCGCCACTGCCGCGCGCATCGCCTCCCGCATGAATACTGAAGAAGCTGCTGCTCTCGTAAAATCACTTCAATAAATCTTTCTGATCTATTGTAAGACTCGTTTGTAAGAATGATTGAAAGCAACTTGGCAATTCTCCGTAGTGGCATGCATGAGTAACGAAGATACGGCGGCGGTGGAAAAGCTTCACCAGGTCTATGGCCAAATGAAGCAAGAATTAGGCCGCGTAATCGTAGGCCAAGATGAAGTTGTAGAACAGGTTTTGATGGCCATCTTTTGCCGTGGCCATGCGCTGCTTGTAGGGGTGCCAGGCCTTGCGAAGACGCTGCTGGTATCCACCTTGGCGCGCGCCTTGGATTTGAGCTACAAGCGTGTGCAATTCACTCCAGACCTGATGCCCACTGATATAACTGGCACTGATGTGTTAGAAGTGGACCCAGAAACAGGCCGCCGTGCTTTCCGCTTCGTCCATGGCCCGTTGTTTGCCAATCTCGTCTTAGCAGATGAAATCAACCGCACCCCGCCGAAGACTCAGGCAGCTTTGCTTGAAGCAATGCAGGAGCATCATGTGACCGTCGGCGAGCACACACTCCCGCTGCCCAAGCCATTTTTCGTTCTCGCCACGCAAAACCCCATCGAGCAGGAAGGAACATATCCGCTACCCGAAGCGCAATTGGATCGATTTCTTTTCAACATCATTGTCGATTATCCGACGGAAGCAGATGAGCGTGAAATCATTCGCAGGGTGACTAGCCCCGGTGCGCCGGAGATTACCGCCACGATGTCTGCCGAAGATATCATCGCGCTTCAAGCCGTGGTCAAACGCGTGCCAGTAGGCGATCATGTGATCGACTTTGCCGCAAAATTAGTCCGCGCCACTCGACCGAAAGACCCCTCTGCGCCAGCGTTTGTCAAAGAGATGGTCGGCTGGGGTGCCGGACCTCGCGCTGGCATCAGCTTGATCACCGCCGCCAAGGCCCACGCCGTGTTGCGCGGGCGATTCCACGCGACCACTGGAGACGTCGCCGCGGTTTCTCAACCTGTGCTGCGCCACCGAGTGATCACCACCTTCAATGCGGAGGCATCTGGGGTAAGCAGTGATGATGTTGTGAGAAAATTGCTAGAGACACTTGCCCCTAAGGAGTCCCTCGTCATTTAACTTTCATTCGTTAGGCAATGTCCTCTTCTCTCGAACTCCCGGAATGCATGAAATTGCTACCCGAGGAAACCATGGGCGTGATGAAACGTCTCGAATGGTATGCTCGCAAGCGCATGCTTGGCACTTTGAGCGGACGCCACACTTCGCCAGATAAGGGCTGCTCCGTAGAATTCGCAGAGCACCGCGAATACGCACCTGGAGACGATCCCAAGAACCTCGATTGGAAGGTGATGGCGAAGAGTGACCGCCAAGTCATCAAGCAATACATTGAGGAAACGAATCTGCGCACCATGCTCTTGATCGATGTTTCTGGCTCAATGTCCTACATCGGAGACCATGCCGCGAAAATCAATGGCGTCGCACTTTCCAAACTCAAATACGCCAAGCATCTCGCTGCTGCGCTTTCCTATTTATTCATCCGCCAAGGTGATGCCGTGGGCCTCGCCACGTTTGATCACGAGGTCCGCAGCTTCGTGAGAGCAGCGGGCCGCCCCAGCCAAGTGCGGAGGATCCTCCAAGAACTCTATGATGCCAAAGCAGGCAAAGATACCGATACCGGAAAAGTCCTCCATCAAGTAGCTGAGCGCATCCCTAAGCGTGGGCTGGTGATCCTCATCAGCGATCTATTTGACGAGCCGGATAAAATCATCGAGGCACTCCACCACTTCGATTATCGGCAACATGAGTTAGTGATTTTTCACCTGCTCGCAGAGGAAGAACTTACCTTTCCCTTCAAAAGCTTTCAGCGCTTCCGCGATCTCGAAGGAGTGCAAGAAATGTTGCGAATCGATCCCCAAGCTGTGCGTGCTGCGTATTTGGAAAAACTCAAAATTTACGTAAAACGGATCGATACCGCCTGCGGTAAAATGCGGGCTGACTACGTGGCAGTGAATACCAAGACACCTTTGCGTGACAGCCTTCTGCGCTATCTAGGAGGGCGGAAATAAATGCTCTTCCTTAACCCATGGTTATTGGCGGGTCTAGCGGCTGTCAGCCTCCCCATTATCATTCATCTCGTCCGCCGGCAAGCCGCTAAACCGCTAGACTGGGGTGCGATGCGCTTTCTCTTCGACACCATTTCCGTGCGCCGCCGCAAGATGGAATGGGAAGATTTACTACTGATGGCCACGCGTTGTTTGTTGCTTGCGCTCATCGCACTGGCCGTTGCCAGGCCCTTTCTCACACCTGATTCTAGAATCCCATGGTTGTTCGTTTTACCCGCAGCTCTTGCAGGTGTGGCATTACTAGGCGCTTCGTTTGTATTGAGTGGTTTTAAAGCGCGTTGGATCACCCGCGGCATTGCTACATTGCTGCTTCTAACAGCACTCACCCTAGGATGGTGGGAAAAATTTTTAAACCTTCGCCGTTTCGAAGCCAGTGGCCGCCGTGACATCGCCCTTGTCATTGATGCTTCCGCGTCCATGGAGATCTCAAACGGTGGTAAATCCGTCTTCCAAAAAGCCGTAGAAGAAGCAAAACAACTCGTCATTGATTCCCCTCGCGGCACTGCATTCCTCGTGGTCCTCGGAGGGCCAGCACCCGAAGCAAAGACCGCCGCACCGCTCACTCACCGGGCCGATGTTTTAGGAGTTCTCGATTCCTTGCAGCCACTAGGCGGTAGCTTCCGCGCCCATGAAGCACTCGGTATCGCCACTCTCGCACTCGCCCAGGGCACAAATGCATCGAAAGAAATCATCATTTTCACCGATGCCCAGCGCAGTGGTTGGCGGCTCGATGAGCCTGCGGCTTGGGACCAACTCACGGAAGCATGGAAGGCACTTCCTGCGAAGCCTAAGCTGCTCTTGAGAAGCTTTGGAGAACCTCCGGCCTTCACCAATGTAGCGCTTCTCTCATGCATCCCCTCGCGCCCACTCATCGGCACCGATCGTGAAGTGACTTTCCGTATTGAGGTTTCTAACAGCGGTAAAACGGTCATCACACCCAGCGCTGTCCAGCTAGAGATCGGCCAGCTAAAAGCCGGCCAAGTCCCGGTGGGCATGCTTCAGCCGGGGCAGCAAGTGACCGTAGAATTTCGCCACCGTTTCACCACCCCAGGTTCGCACATCATACGTGCAAGCGTGGAGGCAAATGATGATCTCGCTGTGGATAACTATACCGAGCGAGTGATATACGTCCGAGACAAGCTACCTGTCTTACTGATTGATGGAAATCCTACAGGCTCATTCTTTGAGCGTGCCTCAGGCTACACTGCGCTTGCACTAGCACCCTCGTCAGCCGTGTTGCTCCAGAAAACCTCTACGGAGAATTTCATGATGGATCCGAGAATCGTTCCCGCATCTCAAGTGCAAGCTAAAGACTTGGAAAATGCCCAAGTGATTGTTTTAGCGGATGTTTCCCGCTTACCCGAAGCCATTGCTTCTAACATTGCAGCGAAAGTCGCAAATGGAGCTGGCTTAATGATCATCGCAGGACCTCGCAGTGAAGCGACATTCTATAATAACTGGAATGGACTGGATGGTCTTCTCATGCCGATGCCACTTGGCGAGGAAATGGTGGATGCCGAAGGTATATCTCCCGCACCTTCCACCTTCGTCCATGAGTCACTTGCATGGTTCACGAAAGGCGGTGATCTAGCAGATTCGCAAGTGAAGCGCTGGCGCAATCTAGGCGAATCCACATCAAATGGAGTGCAAGCCGCTGCATTTAACAATGGAGATCGCTTCCTTGCCACGCGCCTCTACGGCAGCGGACGCGTGATTCTGAGCAGTTGTGCATTTGATTCGCGCGCTGGGAATCTCCCTGCGAAACGCGCCTTCGTGCCATTCATTCATGAGCTCGTAGCGTGGGCCGCAGGCAGCGGCACGGATTGGAATGTAAAGGCGCTTTGGAGTCCCAGCGTGATCCTCACACAATCAGGCGGCGGGCTTGTGGGGAAATATTTCCGTATCAATGACGAGCGAGACGAATTCATCATGGAGCGCACCGATGCAGCCATCGATTTCAACTGGGAAAATGATCCACCCGCAGAGGGCGTGCCGGCAGATCAATTTGCAGTTGTATGGAATGCAATGTTAATTCCACCTATCACTGGAGACTATACTTTTGAAGTCGATGCTGATGATAGTATACAAATGTCAATCGGCACCCTAGCCAAGTGGCAGGACGGGAAAGAATCTGTGCTGGGTAGCGTGCGTCTAGAGGCAGGCAAAGCCGAATCTGTAGAAATTCGCTATGATGAAGTATCAGGCCAAGCACACGCGAAACTATACTGGACGATACCTGGCGAGAAACGCAAAATCATCCCAAGCGATGCGTGGATTCCCACCCTAGCAAAGGCGGATGCGATGCGCGTGATCGATCCCAAAGGCCTACCTCGAGATGCCAATCTTAAAATGGGCAGGCGCGGCCAAGAATTAAACATCGATGGTCCAGCGATTCCTGGAATCTACCAGATCACGGCGAATGCCAACCTTGCAAAATTAGCCAGGGTCCCAGCCGCAAGCCAGATTCCCCTCGCAGTCATGAGAGATGCTGAGGAAAGTTCGTTTACCCAAATGAATACGCAAGATATGGAATTTCTTCGCAGTCGGGCAGATGTGATCATTCCGAAATCTGGAAAAGATTTGTTAAACGTGCTCGAAGGAAAGGGATTCGGGCGTGAGATCGCACGGTGGCTCGCGCTGGCAGCAGCAACATTTCTAATTTTAGAAAGCATCCTCGCTCGCTGGGTGTCACGCTCACGCCGCACTGCCGAGCATGAGCGTGTGGACTTCGGAGAAAACACAGTATGGAAAGGAGAAGCCCGGTGAAATTGGTGGGACGAGTTATCATCGTGTTTCTATCTATATGGGGCTTGTTAACATTCCTCTCGCAGTGGATTCGTATTTGCCCTACTTGGCCGCTATGGATGCCCGCAGCCGTCACAGCGGTGGTGATCGAATTTTTAGTTCTCCTCTATCGGTATGAGCGAGGCGCAATCACACTACTACGGGCACGAATCATCGTCGCTCTGCGCATCACCGCAGCCCTTCTCTTACTATGGATTCTTATTGAGCCTACATGGGTGCGGAAAACCTTACGCCTGCCGCAACGTCAAGTTGTAATCGTGCTGGATGACTCCGCCTCCATGCACCTACAAGATGATGGCACCACTGCCCGGCGGATCGACCTAGCAGAAAAGGCTCTCGCGGATGCCAAAGTCATTGAGCAACTCAGCAAGACCCTGAAAGTCCGCACCATCCGTGCCGCTCGCAGTGTCCAGGAAGCCGCGAAAGATAGCCCACCCGGCTGGGCAGATAGCACTGATCTAGCAGGTGCGCTGAACTATGTCTTAGAGCAAATCCCTCCTGATGAACTAGCGGGCGTAATCCTCGCCAGTGATGGCCGCCATAATCGCCCCGAGCGCGTGGAGGATGTGGCAAGGCGCTTCGGCATCCTTGATGCACCCGTGGGTGTGCTGGCAGTGGGATCTGAAGAACCCCCACGGGATGCCGCAGTCATTTCCGTTTCAGCACCTGAAGCCATCCATCTGGGTGACCGCATGCGCATCACTGCAAAATTGAAATTTGATGGCTACAAGGGCGAGAAAGCCAAAGTCATCCTGCGCCAAGGAGATGATATTCTGGAAGAACGAGTGATAGACTTACCTCAAGACCACCATCGAGAAGATTTGCGTTTCATCCACCTCCCTAAAGAAGGTGGCGTGGGCGATTTTAAAATCGAAATCAGTAAACTAAGTGGTGAGCGCTTTGATGATAATAACCAATGGGCTTTTGAAACCTCCATCACTGATGCCCGGACCAATGTTTTACTAATAGATAGTCACCCGCGGTGGGAGTTCCGCTATTTGCGAAACTTGTTTTACGGTAGAGATAAATCGATCCATCTCCAATATGTATTGTTCCACCCAGACCGTATCGAAGAGCAAGAAAATCAAAATATACCCGCCTCTGCCACACGCCCCTATGGAGATGCCCAAGCGACTCAATTGCCCACCACGGAAGAAGAATGGCGGAAGTTTGATGTGATTATTTTAGGAGACATCGAGCGGGATTCCATCAGCGCCGCAACGTGGGAAATCTTCTCCCGTTGTGTGAATGAGCGTGCCGCCTTATTGGTGATGGTAGCTGGGCAACGCGCGATGCCGCATGCGCTAAGTTCTGCTGTAGCACAGGCACTAGTCCCCGTGGAAATGGAATGGTCTAACCGTGAATTCTTCAACTCGGAACCAGAAATGTTTCATTGGAATCTGACCACAGAGGGACAAACACACCCCATCACCCAGCAATCAAATGGAACCACCAGTAATGAACAAATGTGGGCATCATTTCCTAAACTTTCTTGGCGCCACCCGATCACTAAAGTGAAAGAAGGTGCGGAGGTATTGCTCACTGCTGCCTACCTCGAAAATACAGCCACCACTGCATCAAGCACAGAACTCAATGAAGCGCTTGAGAGTCTCTCTAAAAAGCGCGAACTCGAAGCGCAAAACGCGTTATTAGTTACCCGCCAAACGGGGAAAGGTAAAGTCGCACTTCTTCTTACTGACCGCACGTGGCGCTTAAGAGAAGGCGCTGGCGATGTTTTTCACCACCGCTTCTGGGGCAATCTCGTGCGCTGGGGCACAGGGCCCACCTTGCGCGCCGGTGGCAAGCAAGTGCGCTTAGGCACTGATCAACTCACCTACACTCCCGATGATAGAATCACCATCACTGCCCGCCTCCGAGATGCCATGATGGCACCTATCGCTGGCGTAAAAATCCAAGCTGAATTACTCAAAGATGGTAAAGCTGTCAGCACGATAGAGTTAAAGGAAATAGAGAACTCGAATGGCCTCTATGAAGCAGCCACGCCCGTCACACAACAAGCTGGGGTCTATCAGATCCGGCTGAAGGGTGCCGCAGTAGATACCGCCGCTACCGCAGATGGCCTTGCAGAAGTGAGCACAAATATTCGTTTAGTCAGCTCACGTGGCCCAGTGGAAATGGCAGAGACTACTTTGAATATAGGCTTGTTAGAAACCATCGCGAGCCTATCGGGCGGCAAGGTAGCCAGTCTAGAAAATGCGGCAAGCTTACCATCCCTAATTCTCGGAAATAGAACGCAGCGCGAAGAAATCCGTGAAACATCACTCTGGGACAATGTATGGGTGCTTGGTTTATTAGTATTCGCACTTGCCTCAGAATGGATCTTACGCCGCGCAGGCGGC
>JAYULG010000180.1:0-1085 GCA_043763755.1 Akkermansiaceae bacterium
CTCCGAGCTTGTTCAACCAAAGGCATAGCCGAAGACTTCGAGCCTCAGCCTTCGCTACGCCATTTATTGTTCGCCCTTCTTCGATTTTACCAGCCGTGGATTCTGAGCTTGGTGACTCCGAAGTTCTGCGAAAAGAGAATCAAGACTACCGCCGTGCTCGGCCATAATCTCCCGCTTTGTCCGCCAAACTTCTCGAATCACCGAATCTGCCTGCTGAATAGGTTGCTCAGTCGTCTTCATCTATTAAAAGTTCTTCTGGGGTGCATAATACAGGTAAACGCTCGCCAAAGGAAGCGACTTCCTCGCGAAGTGCCGCTTGAATATGGGGATTGGCGATGTGCTTAAAGTTCCAAGTTACAAGGAAGTCCATTTCATGAACGCATGCTGTCGCAATATGAATCGCATCGGATGCCACGTTCGCGGGAACGAGTCCAGCAGAGAGGAGTCTCTTGGCCAATTCCTCAACGCGCGAAGTAATCTCTAGCACCGAAACGATACTCAGGAGTTCGAGACGCTTCGCAGCGACTTCAGTGTCCCCACGCGAAGATTCATTAAATATCTCCTGCGATGTGAACAGCTCGAAGCCAGAACAGCCGCCGTCCCACCATATCTTGGTATGGGTCTGACGCGTCAACTGAACGACATCCCGTGCTGGCCGCGACGTGTAATAGCTGGGGATTGTTGTTTCAATGTAAGCTGTTGCCATGGAATATTTCTTAGGAGGGTATCAAAGGGCACGCACCCTTATCAGCGAGGGCGCGCGTCGATCACGGGAATGAGGTTGGAACTACGGAAAATCATGTAAGCAAGGCATCTGATAGGGGTTGGTGAAGCTCACTCACAAGCTCACTCACAAGCTCGCTTTCAGCCAAGCAATTGGCCACAACAATCGTTCCGAAATGGAACCGAAAACAGCCGCGTGATGCAATCTGAAGGAGCGACAAGACCTCGGCCTTAAAAACGGATGAGTCTGTGAACAAGATCAGGCATCACGCGGCTCTCAAGGCCCCCAAGTCCGAGCAGCATCTTAGATCATCCGAATCTGTTTTGATGAGACTGTGACTATCCCGCCATGAGGTGTTTTG
>JAYULG010000181.1:0-1084 GCA_043763755.1 Akkermansiaceae bacterium
GTATCGAGAAATTCACTGGAGCAACCCTTCACCCGGAACCATCCTGAGCGATGTTTCACCGCCACTATTGGGTTCGCGACTTTAAAAGCAACAAGGGCAATGACGAGAACTACGCAAGCTGATATAACTGCAATAGAAATATACTCTGAATTCTCAATCATCGTCAGTCCCGCGAAAAACAAGCCGATAGAAGATAAAAGAAGCACCCAACCCAAAAGCCGCTTATGTCGCATCCCGCGCCGAATTGCAGGACTGAGACTGTAGGTAATCTTGGCCTTTTTCTGAAAGATGACGATGAAGATAATAGTGAAAAGTATGCCTGCGAGCAATGTGAGATAGATCCATGAAGGAATGCATGTGATGACAACACGCTTCCTCCAGCCATCTTCTCCAACAGGGTGATTGGTTCGCAGACAGCGATGGGGTAACTCCGCACCAGATCTTACGACGAGAAATTTCCCCTCTCGAAAAAACAAATTTGTCTCCATTTCCTGCATGAGACCCAGCGCCCCATCTTCTGCGGGTGGGGCATAGGGATTGATCACACTCTTTGAAAGTAGTGGTAAATTCGGCATGCTTCTAGTTACTGATTGTAGCAACTATTGACCACAAAAAAGCCGGGCGGGTTTCCCCGTCCGGCTTTGTGATTTGAATGCGGTAGCGTGTGAAAGCTGCCGCGCGTTTGATCAATCTTCCTGAGTAGGACTCCAGTCTTCGGATGCAGCAGCAGCAAGATTGAAGGCCTGCTCGAGGCCAACCATCTCAGAAGATGGGCGGAGGCTCTCGAAGCTGGCGCTTTCCTTTTTCAACTGATCATCGGAGTAACCGACGGCCTTGATGGAAAGGCCGATGCGGCGTTCCACCTTGTCCACCTTGATGACGCGGGCTTCGATCTCTTCGCCCACTTTGATGATGTCTTTGACCTTCTCCACGTGATCTTCGCTGAGTTGCGAGATGTGGATGAGGCCATCAATGTCACCATCGAGGCTGATGAATGCGCCGAAGGATGCGATTTTAGCCACAGTGCCTTTGACGAGGTCGCCCACTTTGAAGCGACTGTCGATGAGGCTCCATGGATCACCTT
>JAYULG010000182.1:0-3792 GCA_043763755.1 Akkermansiaceae bacterium
TGCACGATGAAGTGGGAAGCAATCTCGGTAGCATCCAAATGTTTGCCGATCTCGCAGAAGGGCGCTCAGGGCACTCAGAGGAACTAAAGCGCATCCAACGCATCGCCGCGGAGACGGTGAGTGCGGTGCGAGACATCGTCTGGTTACTGCGGCCAGAAGGTGATCATCGCATCGGCCCCGTGGAGCATCTTCGTGAGACGAGTTCTATCATGTTAGAGATGCTTGAGTGGAAATTCACTGCGGACGACCCATCGTGGGAAGTCGAGTTTCCGGAAGAAACGAATCGCCATTTGTTCTTATACTTCCGTGAGGCATTGCATAACATCCTCCGCCATGCCAAAGCCTCGCGGGTGGAGGTGACGGTGGAAACGTGCCAGTCAGATTTTAGACTCGTGATTCTCGATGATGGAGTGGGCATTTCTGGCGAGCGGATCAAGCGTCCATCCACTTTGCGGGCGCTGCGGCAACGTGCGGATGCCCTAAAAGCGACTTTTGTTTTTACCAGTAATGAAGGTGCGGGCACGATGCTTGATCTCACGGTGCCGCTCACTCGTAAAAAATCACGCAAGCTGTCTCTGCCAAAATCCGCACCCTAGATTTCTCGAACCTGCCCTTTTCTCAAGCCCTGCGATGGACTATCTTTAACTCCATGTCCGATCTGCATTCAAAGAAAGACAAACCCACGCGACTCATCCTCATTGAGGACCACGCAGATTTCCGGGAATCCGTCTCGATGGTGCTCACGGAGCGTGGCGGCTACGATTGCGTGGGAGGTTTCTCGACCATGGAAGACGCGCTGGAAGACATTCGTGCGGGACTTACTGCCGATCTCGTACTTTCCGATCTTGGCCTGCCCGGCATGAGTGGCATCGCAGGGATTCGGAAAATCCGTGCGCTCCTCCCTGATGCGCGAGTGCTGGTCCTTACGGCATTCACCGATAAAGCGAAAGTCTTCGCCGCCCTTGAGGCTGGTGCGCACGGCTACCTCGTGAAAGCAGGCAGCGCCGTCCGTCTGCTGGAGACGCTTGAGGAGGTTCTCGCGGGCGGCACTCCCCTCGACCCGAAAATTGCTGGAATGATCCTCCAAACTTTTCGCCAACTCAGCCCGATCTCTGGCGCAGAATCGCTCTCAGCCCGCGAGTGTGAGGTGCTCCAACTTTCCGCCAAAGGCCTTGCCCGCAAGGAAATCGCCGATGAGCTCAAGCTGAGCGAGCATTCCGTGACGGAATACATCAAGCGCAGCTTCGATAAACTCCACGTTCGGAGCCTACCCGCTGCCGTGAGCGAGGCGATCCGCCGTGGATTCTTGGATCTCTCCTGAAGTGCGATCCCCGCAGCGGGTGAGCCAGTAGTCATATTCGCACACTGCGACATTTTGTCATATTCCAAACGTGTCAAGGTGGCACTTCTCCCCATCTATTCCCGTTCATAACTAGCTAGAATTATTTCATAACCCGTTTATAACAAGTTGGTTATGATATTATTCTAGTAAACTGGCACACAGCTTGCGAAAGCGTTCGTCAACCAACGCCCGCAAGGCTAACTCCAGCAAGAAACCACCCATATGTCCAAAATTCTCGGAATCGATCTCGGCACTACAAACTCTTGCATGGCCGTCATGGATGGCAGCGAATCCACCGTATTGGAAAACTCAGAGGGCGCGCGCACCACTCCGTCCGTCGTCGCATTTGCGAAAAACGGCGAGCGCCTCGTCGGCCAAGCCGCAAAGCGCCAAGCCGTAACCAACCCGCAAAATACGATTTTCTCCGCAAAGCGTCTTATCGGACGCAAATTTGCCGAACTCAAGGATGCCGACAAACGCATGCCGTACACCATCGTCGCCGCTCCTAATGGCGATGCCCACATCCAAGTCGAAGTGGCCGGCGAAAAGAAAACCTACTCACCGCAAGAGATCGCCGCCATGGTTCTTGGCAAGCTCAAGGCCGATGCAGAAGCCAAGCTCGGTGAAAAAATCACTCAGGCCGTCATCACGGTTCCCGCCTATTTCAATGATTCTCAGCGCAATGCCACCAAGGCTGCTGGCGAGATCGCTGGCCTCGAAGTCCTCCGCATTATCAATGAGCCGACTGCCGCAGCTCTTGCATACGGACTCGATAAAAAGTCTGACGAAAAAATCGCCGTCTATGACCTCGGCGGTGGTACTTTCGATATTTCCGTGCTCGAAATAGGCGATGGCGTTTTTGAAGTTCTCGCCACCGATGGTGATACAATGCTCGGCGGCGATGATTGGGACAATACGCTCATCCAATGGATCGTTTCTGAGTTTAAAAAGGATCAAGGCATCGATCTTTCCGGCCAGCCAGATGCCCTTCAACGCATCAAAGAAGAAGCGGAAAAAGCAAAAATTGCCCTCTCTTCTACTCAGTCCTACGACATCAGCCTGCCCTTCGTCACCGCAGATGCCACTGGGCCAAAGCACATCCAGCTCACCCTCACTCGCTCGAAACTGGAGCAACTCACAGATTCCCTTTTCGAGCGCACCAAGAAGCCCGTCCGAGATTGCCTCAAAGAAGCCGGCCTCACCGCCAAGGAGATCAATGAGCTCGTCCTCGTGGGCGGCATGACTCGGATGCCGAAAGTAGTCGAAATCGCCCGCGAACTCGCTGGCCAGACTCCCCACCAAGGCGTGAACCCCGATGAAGTCGTTGCAATCGGCGCAGCCATCCAAGGTGGTGTCCTCCGCGGCGATGTAAAAGACGTGCTCCTTCTCGATGTCAGCCCGCTCACCCTCTCCATCGAGACAGAAGGCTCCCGCGCCACGCCGATGATCGAGCGCAATACCACCATCCCCGCCAAGAAGTCGCAAATTTTCTCCACTGCCTCGGACAACCAACCCGCCGTAGATATCCGCATCTGCCAAGGTGAGCGCCCGATGTTTGTGGACAACAAACTCCTCGGAAATTTCAAGCTCGATGGAATTTCCTCCGCCCGCCGTGGCGAGCCACAGATCGAAGTCACCTTCGATATTGATGCCAATGGCATTCTCCACGTTTCCGCCAAAGACAAACAATCCGGCAAGGAACAAAAAATCTCCATCCAAGGCTCATCTGGTCTCTCAAAAGACGAGATCGAAAAAGCCAAACGCGATGCTGAGTCCCACGCCGAGGAAGACAAAAAACGCGTCGAAAAAGTCGACGCTAAAAACAAAGCCGATAACCTAGTTTTCAACGTCGAAAAGCAACTCGCTGAACTTGGTGACAACGCCCCTTCCGAACTCAAGGAAATGCTCGGCAACAAGATCCAAACCGTGAAAGACGCAATCAGCAGCGACGATCTCGACACCATCACCAAGGCCACTGCCGATCTAGAAAGCTCGCTCGCTGCTCTCTCAGCCGCTGCGCAACAGGCGGGTCCAAGTGCCAATCAAGATCCCGATATCCAGCCCGCAGAAGACCAACCGGAATCCACCGAACCGAAAAAAGCGAAAGGCAAAGTCGTCGATGCCGAAGTCGTGGATTGATCGAAGTAGTGGCGATTTCAAGTCATAACGACGCACGTTTCTGATCACCCTCGATTAATTTCCCGACGCCAGCAAATTGATTCCACACACCCAGCCACGAAGACTACTACGCTGCCCCCGAAGCAGCCGACAACGGCGACTTTCCAACTTTGCAAAATTTTCTCACTACCCAGCCCAATCAGGGACTCAATGGATGGCTTACCGCATTGGGTCCAGCCTGTTCCCTGAAAAACTGATCCCTGAATACTTTCCACTCCGCATGCGCGGCGTGGCTTCTCACCGAACAACAACAAACCAAAACATAGATAACA
>JAYULG010000183.1:0-1080 GCA_043763755.1 Akkermansiaceae bacterium
GGAGCGTGAGGCTGGGCTTGAGGGTGATCCATTCGTGCTCATAGACTTGGACGGTAAACTGTTGGGCACGACGGTAGTGGCTGCGGTTGGGAGAACGGCCATATTTTGCGAGAGTGCGGAGCTCTTCGCAGAGTGATTGGCCTTTTTCTCCCCATGGAATGAGGACGGGATGGGTGGCGGAGTCGATGAGGCGGAATTTCTCGGCGGCGGTTTTGAATTTGTAGGCAAGTGCCCAGTTTTTACTGCAATCCTTCGGGTCAAAACAGGGTAGCCCGCCGGACACAATGCCTTGGTCATCCCAATGTTTTGTTTTGTCGCCAGCTTGCCAGATGGCTTGCTCGAAGTAGGCGCGGATCGTGGGGAGATCGAGGAGAGTAGCTTGGGGGAAATTTTCGAGAATCTGGTTGCGAGTAATGGCGGCGGCGGCGGCGATGTCTCGGAGACCAGCGGGAATGGGATGCTCACTGGGGGCAAAGAGGTAGGCTTTTCCGAGTTTGCCGGGGTGGGTGAGTTCGCCGTTGCGATTGCAGCGGCCAGCGGCTTGGGCGAAGGAATCGAGGCCGCATTCGGCGCGATAGACGACGGGGAATGAGATATCGACACCGGCCTCGATGAGCTGGGTGGAGACGAGGGCGATGGATTTGCCCTGCCTGCGGAGGCGTTTCGCCCGTGCGAGCACGGCCATGATGTGGCGTGGGCACATGCGGGCGGAGAGGTGGAGAGCCGTGAGATGGGCGGAGATTTTTTGGTGAAGAATTTGCGCGGCCTTGGTGGTGTTGAGGATGAGGAGGCAACCTTGGGGTGCGTTTTCTAAAATGTGAGCGATGAGCGCAGCATCATCGAGTGAGCCGAGGTTTTCAGGCTCTACGCGTTTGAGCACTTGAAAGAGCGAGGTCTCGTCCTGGATGATGGGCGTGATTTCCTCTGCGGGAATACCGATGGAGAAAGCATCGCGACGGTCGAGCGCGGGCTGGGTGGCAGTGCAGAGAACGGCGGTGCAGCCGAAGTCTTTGACGAGGCATTTAAGACTGCGGAGGATGGGGTGGAGAAGACGGGACGGCAGAGCTTGGGCTTCATCGA
>JAYULG010000184.1:0-1074 GCA_043763755.1 Akkermansiaceae bacterium
AGGTGTCCTCAGCCAACCACTGCTCTACCTTTCCCTTCATTTTAAACGCCACCGGGAGACCTACTACGAGCTTCTCCAGGATGTCCGGCTCAATGGTGATTGGGAAAAATGGCTCACCTTCTTTCTCACCGGTGTGATCGAGACGTCCCGGGAAGCGGTGTCCAGTGCCCGTCGGCTCCTCGATCTCTTTCAAGCGGATCGCCTGCGGCTACAATCTGAGGCCGCCTCCGTCCTCCGCCTTCATGAGACCTTGCAAATCCACCCCGTTCTCTCTGCAAATAGGGCAGCCAATTTGATCAAAGCCAGCCAGCCGACTGTCAACATGGCCTTCAAAAAGCTGACAGCACTTGGGCTAGTCCATGAAATCACCGGTGGCAGCTATGGCCGACTTTACGCCTACACTCACTATCTGGAGATCCTCAATGAAGATGGCGAGCCGCTGTGAACCCTTAAACAATCAGCGCGAAGGTTATGCCAATGGTCGTGCCAGTGGTGAGACCCTTGGAGGAGTATGCGGAAAGATTGACAATCTCACATGATCTCGCATAATCTCACATCGCGTTCAGGTGAATTCATGAACTGGCCCATTGAACGACTTCAGACACGACTTTCTCTTCCGGCGGAGAGTCTGGAGGGGGTTTACGCCTTGCTCTCCCAGATCGATGCCGTGAAGCAAAGTTGGAAGATTACCGGGAACCTTAAGCCCCAGATCATCCAACGTCTCACCCAGAGCGTGATCATCACCTCGACCGGTGCCTCGAACCGGATCGAAGGAAATCAGCTCAGCGACGCGGAAGTCGAGGCGCTCTACCGAAATCTGCGGATCCAAAAGTTCCGCACTCGGGATCAACAGGAGGTCGGCGGCTACCTAGAGTCCATGGAATTTGTGTTTACCCACTTTACGGAACTCAAGATCACGGAGTCGATGATCCTCCAGCTTCACGCCCAGATGCTCCGGCATAGTGAGAAAGATGAACGGCACCGCGGCGGCTACAAGTTCGGGTCGAATCGGGTCGAGGCCAAGGACCCAAGCGGCAAGGTCTTGGGCATCATTTTTGACCCCACGCCCCCACA
>JAYULG010000185.1:0-3761 GCA_043763755.1 Akkermansiaceae bacterium
GCAACCATTTCATGCCCGCGACGAGATTCGGCTGCGGCGTTTCAAGTAGGAGGTGGAAATGGTTGCCCATGAGCACCCAGGCATGGACCCGCCAACCGCCACTCCCACAAGTCTCCTCCAGCCGCTTTAGGAAAACCAAGCGGTCATCGTCGATTTGAAACACCACCTTTCCGCCATCGCCACGGGCCATGACATGATACACTGCCCCCGGATACTGGAATCTCAATGGTCTAGCCATGCCAACTTCTCTATAATCCCCATTACCGTGTCGATCCACTTTTGTCGTGATGAGCGGAATGACCCCAGGGACGTTCACGATATTAGCAGCCCAGCGAATGTTCACAAATCAACTTGTCTGAGGTTCTCCCATTTCCAAGAAAGTTGAGCCTTGGAAATGCGAATTTTTTCACGTAACTCTTCAACACTCAAAGATCGGCGAATTAGAAACCGACGGGTGGATTGATCATGCTGCTTGAATGTGACATGCGTGTCTGCGCCCTCAGTTGTCAAACTACCGTGAAGGTCACCATCGACTCCAGCGTCCGTCCACTCAAAAAATTGCCTAATAAATTTCCCGTTCTGGTTAACAAATACGAAGGCAATTTTGCACTCATTTTTCATCCGAACAGCACTTTCGATTTTCCAACGAAATGCTTGTTTTTCGCCTGTTTTATACAAACCAATAGGAAGCCAATCACCAATTGTTTCACGAATGAAGGCAGCTTCCTCGAAAGCAACAAACCATAAATTTTGACGGCCATTGGATTCAAGCTGATGCCAGTTAGACTCTAATTCAGACCCTTTAAGAGCCGAATCGATCCCTATCAGTAATAGAATTACACGGAACGTCGACATATTACCCAGGGCAATTGAGCGTGCCTGAGATGTCTTCGAGTGTATCTCCACCCGTGAGACCCCCTCCGACAGTAATTTTGAGGAGAATTCCACCACCGCCGCTGGCTTTCACCGTCCATTCATAAGTCGGAGTCGCAGTGATGGTTATTGAACTACCATTTCCTGTAACGGGACGGACGGGGTTGAATCCAGAAAGTTTCAAGTTACCATTGATATTTACCGAACCTGACGCTTCAGTGGTAGCTGTAATCCCGGCAGTAGCACCTATTGAGAACTTTAGTTCGGCCTTTCCCTCGCCTTCGGCGCCATAAACACCAGCCCTGTTAGCCGCTCCTCCCGTCCATGAAGCTTCGCTACAACACCTTTCCTTCCACTTACAATCAGCCTGAAACTTGGCTTTGGGAGTTAATTTAGCCACGTCGGCATCAAAACTACTTTTGGCGTCTGCAATCATTTGGGCTGCTATTGCATCTTTTTGACCGTTTAGTTTGCCTTCAGCTTGGCCTATTAGATTACTGACCGCACTAGCAATTCTATCGGCACCCCAGCCCAAACCCTTTACCTGATCTTGTATCCAATCCCTCACGGCTTGAGTATCGATTCGAACCGCTTTGATTGCGTCATTGGCCTCTTTACCAAAACTGTTCGAAACCTCAGAAGCCTTGCTGCTCAAATCTGTCAGTTCGACTGATTTCGGAACCAGCTGAGTTCGTTCCGTACCGCAACCGCAACCAGAAGGGGTAGCATCAGAAATAGCCAACGTGGCTAAAAAGGAAATACCACCAAAAAGAAACATTGTTGAAGAACCAAGAAATTTATAGCTCATACCGTAATTGTAATTCCAAAATTAATTTTTTTGATCAGCGAAATTTAGAGAACTCCATTTTTAAGCTAGATAATGCTATCTCAAGAAATTCGTCACTTGCAGATACTGACGACTTGGTTCGAGCAAGATTTTTGTCCATGTTCGTGATGAGCAAAATCGCCTTTATATCCAATAACCACTCCGGCAGCAACGAGGGAGCCCCCCCAAAACATACTCTAATTTTTTCCGCCTCCTGTTTTGCAAGATCTTGTTGTCCCTGCTTGAGATGACGTAGGGCAATCCAGTAGTGGGCGACGGCTGCGCGGCGGTGGGTGGGGGCTTCTTTGGCGATCCAGTCGAAATAATCAAAGGCTTTTTCCTTATTGCCGTTTTTCAGCAACCATTCGGCATATTCTGTGCCGACGATGACGTAGCCTTCGGGCGTGGAGCGGTCGCGGTCGATGATGGTTGCGACGAGGGACTCGGCTTCGGCGGAGCGTTCTTTGCGGGTGAGTGCTTTGAAGACGAGGGAGACGTATTCATACCAGACCGATCCCGTTACGGCCTCAAATTCTGAGCGTTGCTTGGGGCTGAGTTGGTCCCAGCGCTCTAAAACGGATGTGCTGTCACCCAAATCCCAAATTTGGCGGCGGGCGACGTATTCGAGGATGGAGAGCTTTTCTTTGGGGGTGGTGGTTGCTTGAAAAGCGGCGAGCGCCAAGGACTTGCCTCGTTGCGCGGCTTGGAGTTTGAGATCGAGGAAGGAGTTTCCGGCGAGGGCGAGCTGTCTGGCGGCGTCGAGGGCGAGTTTGTAGTCATCAACTGTGGCGAGAATGGAGGAAACTGCGGCACTTACTTTCGGAGTATCGACTACGCCACCGGAGGCGGCGAGCTGGCGGAAGCCTTTGAGCATGGCTTGGATGCGGAAACGAGGTGGCGTGAGATTGTTTTCTGCGAGCTCGAAATACCAGACGGAGGCAGGGCCGGGTTTCTCGAGGTCTTCTTCCAAGCGGGCGAGTGCCCAAGTGGCTCTGCCCCATGCCTCGGTGCCGGGTTCGAGATCGGCTACGAGAGCGAGGAGCCAAGTGCGGGCGCGGTCGGTGTCTTTTGCTTGGATCGCACCCAAGGCCATGGCGTGGCGGACGGCGGTGGTGTGGAGGATGCCAAATCGCTCAGTCGCAATCCGGATGACGAGCGCGATGGCGGGAGGAGCGGCGGCGAGCAGGGAGTAGCGAGCGTATGCCTTGGCGTGGCCTACTTGCTCTTGGGCAGATACATCCTTCGCACGGAAAAGTCTGAGTGCGCGGGCGGCGATGACGCGTGGCTTGTCCGAGGCGGTGAGCTTGGCATCTGCTTGAAGGAGTTTTTCAAGCTCAGTGGTGATGATCGGATCAGCGGAGGCAAATGCAATGCCGGACTGGGCGATGGCCTTCCATGTGGGATCGCCGTGGGTGCGGAGAGTGCGAGAAATTGAATGGATGGACGCGCTGGCGATGCGGGCTTTTGCGTGAGTTTGGAAAGATGCTAGGACATCGGGCTCAAGGATGGGCTTGAGGTTTTGTCTGGCTCTGGCATCGAGATAGAGCTGCCACGCGGCGATCGTTTTGGCTTGGAAGCGGCCGATCAAGATCGCCTCGCGGGCATAGCGCTCTGCTAGCGCGGGATCGTCGCCAGCGAGGGCAAGCTTCGCTAAACATTGGCGGGCGCGTGAGCCACCATTGGGTGAAAGTTGAATCGCCTTGAGGAGAAATACGCGGGCATCTGCGGTGAGGCCAGCATCGAGGAACGCGTGGGCGATCTTGGTGAGAACCACGGTAGGACGAGGAGGCTGCGCAGGGACTTGGATGCCTCCATTCGCTGCGAGCTGGGCGGGAGTCAGAGCGAGTATGCTCTCATAGGCTTGTTGCGCTTGATTGATTTCTGCGAGCAAAGTGCTCGCGGTTGTTTTCGCTTCTTGGGTGCGTAAGGCTCGAAGGAGAGCGCGGACTCCCGCCGTGGAAGCGCGGAGGAGGAGATCGAAATCCGTGACTTGACGGGCGAAAACGGCAGCGCGCAAGAAAGCATCAGCTGCCGCAGCATGGCGCGAAAGTTGAGTCTCTGA
>JAYULG010000186.1:0-1071 GCA_043763755.1 Akkermansiaceae bacterium
CTCGAATTGGTCGTCATTTCAAGAAAATGGCTGGCGGAACGACTTGGCAAGAAATCAGAGTGGTTGCATCCTGATTTAAGAAATTGGCTGGCCGATGGAGCATCGATTGCATTCTGCGGTCTCATGGGAATCTGGGAGCGCGAGCTGTGCGATGCCCTCGCCCATGCTGCTGAAGAGCCTGGGCCTGCTCAATTGCTAGCTGAAGCTCGGGTGCTTGAGTGGGCCGCAGTGCGCTTGTTTCGCCGCGTGAACGGCCATACGGCGGATGGATTTTGCTCAACTTTGCGCAATCGCGATCCAGTAAAACGGGCCATTCATTTGCTCCGTGAACGACATGATGTCCCCCTCAATCTAGCAGCCATCGCCAAGGAAGTGGGCGTGGCTCCTCACTATCTTTCGCGGCGGGTCAGTGCGGAAAGTGGCATGACTCTCCAACGCCATTTGCGTCGCATCCGGATCGAACTAGCTTGTGAGGCATTAGATTCTGGGAAAATGAATGTTACTGAAGTGGCATTAGATGTCGGATATCAAAGCCTAAGTCACTTTGCGAAAGCCTTTCGCGAGGAAACAGGAGAATCACCCCGCGAGCGTTTGGCACGCCATGGCTTGCAGCCGCCTAGCGTCCGATCATGAAGTCTGGCTGATTTGCGCTAGCTGCTTGATTTGACCAACAGCGCATATCGCGGAGTGCGGGTTCATCATGCATCTCCACATTCCCGCCGAGCATTGCCACTACCGCTTTGCCATTCCAACGGAAATCTACAAAGCCATGCGCGGCTGCACTTCCATTCCGCGAAAACTCCCGTGCTGACCAAACTTTATTCGTGAGGTTTGGCGGGCGAATCTCGAAATAACCGGGTCTATCCGCAGCCGAGCGGGCGGAGGCAAATACGATGAGCTTGTGCGGCTCTTCTGCCTCGGCGAGGTGGCTGACGTAAAATTTCCCGTAAGCCTCAATGAGCCGCGGTGTGGGAGGCAAAGGACTACCTCCGCCGAAGTGGCCGCCGATGAGTGTGGCATTGAGCCCGAGATTAGGATGCACGCTCACAAGATAGTCACGGTTTTCGTCTT
>JAYULG010000187.1:0-1070 GCA_043763755.1 Akkermansiaceae bacterium
ATCGTAAACGGCGGAGTCTTAGTGCCTACGTTCCGCCAACCGAAAAACGATGGCCGCGCTCTGGGGATGATTCGCGAGTTGTTTCCAGACCGGGAAATCGTCGGGATTGATTGCCTTGAACTAGTGGAAGAAGGCGGCACGCTGCACTGCATCTCGCAACAGCAGCCAGCGTGACGATCAAGCGCCTGTGCCAGCAACGATCTCGCAGCTCGGGAGCTTTTCCTTAAGCGCTTTGATCGCTTCTGGCGTGACGGCAGTCTGCCAAAGGTAGAGGCGCTTAAGATTGGGCAGCGCGGACAGTTTGCTGATGCCCGCATCTGTGACTTTAGTGCCATAGAGGTTGATCGACTCAAGGGCAGAAAGCTTGCTGAGAGTATCCATGGAAACATCGGTGATTTCAGTTTCCGCGAGGCGAATCATCCTGAGATTCGGTGCGGCAGTGAGCGTGGCGACAGATTGATCAGTCACCTTCGTCGCCGAGAGATCGAGCGAGACAAGCAGTGGCATGAATGGCTCCAGCTTTTTGAATCCGTTGTCATCGAAGTTTCCGCGCAGCGAAACGGCGGTGAAGGTGAGGTCGGGAGTGCCTTGGGCCTCGAAGCTGATGGCCCCGGGAAATTCTTTGGAAAGAGCGAGCACAGACTCTTGCAGTGGAGCATCCGGGCCAGCAGGTTTTACTTCGATAGCGGCGGGTTCCACTTTGGCGGTCGCGCTTGTTATTGCGGCAGCGGGCAGGAGCTTCGCGATAGCTTCCTTGATAATGGCTGGCATCTCGATTTCGACGAGAGTCTTTTTCGGGTCTGCTCCGCTATCGATCCACCATTTCAGGACGGCGAGTTCGTGCGCTTCGATGTCTTTTTTGCCTTCAGGTGGCATGTGCTCGTCGTCATCTTCAGGCAGCTCAGGCCGGATGATGATGTTGCTCTTCGCAGAGTCTCCAGCTTCAAAGGCAGGCCCTTCCTTGCCACCTTTGACAAGCATTTCATAGGTGTCCATGCGCAGCTTGCCCTTGGCTTTGCCTTCTTTGTGACATTCTACGCAGCGCCTCTCAAGAATGGGCGCGACGATGT
>JAYULG010000188.1:0-1066 GCA_043763755.1 Akkermansiaceae bacterium
GCTCATCGTCCTAGCCCGCCGCTATGAACTTGGCGACGCGAAGGATCACATGGATCCGCTAGTGGCAGTATTAGATTCTAACTTCTGGCTCACCACCCATGTCATCACCATCACCCTTGGCTACTCTGCAGGACTGCTAGCCGCCTTCCTCGCTTGTGGCTACCTCATGTTACGTGGCTTACGCCTCGATGGTGGGAACAAAGATCTCCGCCGTTCCGTGACCAAAGCAGTTTATGGAATGATCTGCCTGACTCTATTTCTTTCACTCATCGGCACAGTCCTAGGCGGGATCTGGGCGAACTATTCATGGGGCCGTTTCTGGGGCTGGGATCCTAAAGAAAACGGTGCTCTCCTAATTGTGTTGTGGACCCTTTCTATACTCCACGCCCGCCTAGGTGGATACATCAAGGAATGGGGGATCAATCTCGCCGCTGCATTTACCGCCATTGTGGTAACCTTCTCATGGTGGCATGTAAATTTCCTAGGAGTAGGTCTTCATAACTATGGCTTCACTGCAGGCAAGGGGCCCATCTGGTTGTTCTATGGAGTGATGGTCGTTTTCCTAGCCTTCGGGTTCGTAGCCATGTTCATGGAAAGAATAGAGAAGTCTGAAAAAGTTGCCAAGCAACCGAGTAAAAAGCTAGACCCCGCAAAGGTATAACTCCTTCAATTAGGAGAGACGGTCGCGGAAATCTGCATAACCAAACTCACGCAGCACTTCAAGAGTCCCATCTTCATGTTGAAGAGCTATAGCTGGGTGCTTGACTCCATTAAACGTCGTCGTCTTCACCATGGTATAGTGCGCCATATCATCGAAGATTATCACATCACCAATCTTCAGCTCGCGGTGAAATGAAAAATCTCCCACCACATCACCCGCCAAGCAGGTCGGGCCGCCTAGCCGGTAGAGCCACTCGCCGGAATCTCCGGCGAGGTGGTATTGTTCTCCAGCAAACGTGACCGCTGGCATACTTTCTGATGGCGCGCTATCCACTAGATAAACATCGGGCCGGTACGGCATCTCGATCACATCTGGCATGTGCGCAGTGGCGGAAATACTAAGGAT
>JAYULG010000189.1:0-1064 GCA_043763755.1 Akkermansiaceae bacterium
AGGGATTCCCAGCGGTTGTTGTTTTCTGCGGTGGCAGCTTTTCTGCCATTCACCTGTGCGGCTTTGGCATCGGCGCAGGAATTGATCGCCACTTCGAAATTGGCAGCGATGACCAGAATGCTGGCAAACTCACTTGCTCCATATTCCAGAAGTCTGGCGCGGGTCGTCAGCTTGGGCTTGCTTCCTTGTGGATCCGTGGCCATGGAGTGGGCGACAACGGAAATTTCCGCAATAACTCCATCCATGATCGCTCCATCTTTCACCAAACTCATCGTTGGCACCCGTGGCAGCGAACTTGCGCTGGTGCAGGCTGCTGCTACCGAAGCCGCGTTAGCTGCTGCATTCCCCCACCTACTCATTGAGCGGAAAGTCATTAAAACCACGGGGGATCGCCGCACGGATGTATCACTCGCGGAGGTCGCAAAATCTGAGGGCACTTTCGATAAAGGCGTATTCATCAAAGAAATCGAGGAAGCCCTGGATGCGGGGGAAATCGACATCGCGGTGCACAGTTTAAAGGATTTACCCACCACACTGGACCGCCGCTACGTGTTGGCCGCCACGCTGGAGCGAGCGCCTGCGAGAGACGCACTCATCAGTCTCTTGCCCGGTGGCATTGACGGATTACCCCACTCAGCCCGGGTGGGTACGAGCAGCGTGCGGCGCGCTGAGCAACTCAAATGGATGCGCGGCGATCTACGGATTCTCGATCTGCGGGGCAACGTCCCGACGCGCCTGCGGAAAATTGCGGAGGATGGGAACTATGATGCGATCTTGCTCGCTGAAGCAGGCTTGGTGCGCCTCGGTTTCATCCATGCGGTGTCTCCCGTGGGTGCAATGGAAACTGTGATCGGTATGCCAACCTTGTTTGTCACTCGCCTTGCGGAAGATGTATTTTTCCCCGCTGCCGGGCAAGGAGCTATCGCGCTAGAAGTGCGAGCAGAAGACTGCCCAAGCCGGTCCTATGCCGAGGCGCTCAATCACCCCCAAACGTGGCTTCGAATTACCGCAGAGCGCGAATTTCTCCGCCTCTTGGACGGCGGTTGTCACACGCCCGTGGGAGT
>JAYULG010000190.1:0-1062 GCA_043763755.1 Akkermansiaceae bacterium
CCTGTCTTGCGGGCTTCGGGGTCTTAGCTCAGCTGGGAGAGCGCCTGATTTGCATTCAGGAGGTCAGGAGTTCGATCCTCCTAGGCTCCACCATATACAGGGTCGGTAGCTCAGGTGGTTAGAGCGCACGCCTGATAAGCGTGAGGTCGGAGGTTCAAGTCCTCCTCGACCCACCATGACCCTTCGGATCCTCACATGATCATCAAGCGCGCCGTCTGGCGCGTTTGGTCGTCCTGTGAGGGACGTTGCCGCGCGGACTTCGGGTTTGCGGGGCGGAAGACTTGACATCGTATAGAGAGAGAAACATCAGTATCGTTTGGTGTGCCCGCGTATGGGCGCATCGGACCGGGTATGTGCTGCATGCGCATATGCGGTTGACGAAAACGATATTGTTCCAAGTCTAGTACACTAACCGCCGTCATTTTAGCGAACCAGCGAATGGCGGCATGGGTAAGTATACAGCTTTTGACACTGGGAAGGACGGGCCGGGTTGCGAGACCCAGCCTTGCTCTTTCTGGATCAAATCAAGCGCGAAAAGGGCGTTTGGTGGATGCCTTGGCAGTAAGAGGCGATGAAGGACGTGGTACCCTGCGTTAAGCTTTGGGGAGCCGGGAACAGGCTTTGATCCAGAGATGTCCGAATGGGGAAACCCACCTGAATATTTATTGTTGTTGCTTCGCAACGTTCGCTTCGCGCCGGCTCAATGCCGGGGCTTCCTGCGGTCGGGGCGCTGCAATCACCAATAGGTATAAACAGGTACTTTTACCCTGAATACATAGGGGTTTAAGAGCAAACCCGGGGAACTGAAACATCTAAGTACCCGGAGGAAAGGAAATCAAGAGAGACTCCGCTAGTAGTGGCGAGCGAACGCGGACCAGCCGAGCCTGGAAGAGTGAGCAGAACGGTCTGGAAAGGCCGGCAACATGGGTGACAGCCCCGTATGCGAAGCTTTACAGGACATATCAAGTAGGGCGGGACACGTGAAATCCTGTCTGAAGATCGGGGGACCACCCCCGAAGGCTAAGTACTCCTTACTGACCGATAGCGAACCAGTACCGTGAG
>JAYULG010000191.1:0-13549 GCA_043763755.1 Akkermansiaceae bacterium
TGCCTTCAAAGATTTTAAGCGCATCGCTCTTGTGGGGCACGAGCCTGATTTTTCCCAACTGGTGGAGTGGCTACTCGGCGTGACGGGTGGCAGCGTGGATTTTAAAAAAGGGGCAATCGCTTGTTTGAGAATCCAACCACCGTCGCGATTTGGGATGCTTCGATATCTAATCCCGCCAAAGCTTGCGGATGAAACACCCTGAGTGTGCAAATTTTGACACAGAAATTTGTTTGACCTACGCAGCGGCGGGGATGGAGGTGTAGATCGTGAAAGCGCCGCCCCTAGATTTTTTGACCATTGGTTTCCTGATGATGGTGCTCGCCCCGTTTTCCTTTGCCTCCACGATCCGGGACGACATCGGTGCGCAGCTTTATAGAGATGAGGCAGCTCTTTATCCCATGGTAGGGTCGGTGGTTGGCTCTGGACTTAGCGGTTCAGGTGTTTTGATTTCGGATCGATGGGTATTAACGGCAGGACATGTTGCAGATTCCAAGCAAGGAGGCACTTTCCGAGTGGGCGGCGTGGACTATGTGATTGATCGTTTTATGAGACACCCTGATCACACAGGGTTGTCGACAAACTTTGATATGGGTTTGCTCTACCTCTCATCTCAAGTAGTGGGCATCGAGGCGGCGACCATGCTTCGCTTGCCCAGTGCCACAGGCTTATTAGGTAAAGAGGCGACGTGGGTGGGGAATGGTGTGACTGGCACGGGGCTGGACGACTCCCGTGGAGCTAATGAAATGCGTGCTTTCACCAATGTGATAGATGGATACACGCCAAACTATAGTCTGCCCGGCCCATCATTTTTTGCAGACTTTGATAATCCCAGTGGGACTAGCAATTCACTTGGGTTTCAAGGATCTGCTGCCAGCCCGTCGCGTTTGGAAGGGAACGTCACCCCGGGCGATAGTGGCGGAGGTGTCTTCATTAACGAAGGTGGTAAAAATTATTTGGTAGGCATCAATAGCTACACGGGTGGTTTTGCATTTGGACTGAATTCTAAATACGGAAGCCTCAGTGGGGCGGCGGATCTGGGTGTATTTCACGATTGGATTTTCTCAACGACTGGAATTAACGCCATCCCAGAACCCAGCGTGGTGGGACTGCTGTGTCTTGGCACCCTCCTCGCACTGCGCCGCCGCCGTTGAATTTCATCCGGCCTGCGGTTTTAATTGCCAGCAACGCTCGCTGCCGAGAGAGTCGCCTCCTTGAAAGGTTTGTTTTAGAAAATGAAAGTCGTTGCAATCGCCAACCAGAAAGGCGGGGTGGGGAAGACCACTACCGCCCTGAATCTCTCTGCTGCGCTTGCGATGCGCGGGCTACGAGTGTTATTAGTGGATTTAGATCCTCAAGCAAACTGCACGAGCGGGCTGGGAATCGAGCCACCAGAAGAATGCAGCATGTATCAAGTTTTACTCGGTGATAAAACAGTCGCGCAGCAGATCATCCCCACTGGGCGGGAAAACCTATCACTCGTCCCCTCTGAAATGGACCTAGCAGGCGTAGAAATCGAGCTGGCGCGCAGCGATGATCACCTGACCCGCCTGAGAAATATCCTGCAAGGCCTCAAGCCGAACGATCTTTTCGAATATTGCATTCTTGATACTCCGCCGTCGCTCGGAGTCTTGATGACATCTGCACTAGCTGCTGCTGATGAAATTCTCATTCCTCTCCAATGCGAGTGGTTCGGGCTGGAAGGACTGGCAAAAATCGTCCATGTGATTGACCAAATCCGTGGCTCTGATGCCAACCCTGGGATCCGCTTAGAAGGCATCGCAATGACGATGTATGACGGGCGGACCTTGCTATCCCGGCAGGTGGTAGAAGAAGTTTCCCGGTTTTTCCCAGAGCAGATGTATCGGACGATGATCCCGCGCACGATTCGCATCGGCGAGGCACCTAGCCATGGCAAGACGATTTTCGAACATGACCCATCGGGACTAGGTGCGCAGGCATACGGAGCGTTGGCTGATGAGTTTATGACGCGCCACGCTGTTTGCGGCCCGCTGCTCGCTGCTCCTTGATTTTCCTTGCGAAACTGAGATTACGTGCGAGTCGCAAATTCGATTCCCGCTTGACCTGCGTGCCCCAAGTGGCGAACTTGCATCGCTCGCCTCGAAAATTGCGCGACGTGTTGCCATTCCCTACCATCTGAGTGCGGGGATGGGATAACGCTCCAACATTTACGAACCTCAAATTTTTTTTACCACTCTCTTATTTTCAACACCATCCATGTTTAAAAAGCTTTTTGGGCATTTGTTTTCTAACGATATCGGTATCGACTTAGGAACTGCAAATACCCTGATCAATGTCAAAGATCACGGCATCGTCTTACGTGAGCCGTCCGTCGTAGCCGTCAAGGCCGGCACCAATGAAGTCCTCGCCGTGGGAGACGATGCCAAGCGGATGCTAGGCAGAACTCCCGGTAATATCGTCGCCATCCGACCATTGAAAGATGGAGTGATCGCAGATTTCGAAGTGACTGAAGCGATGCTGCGCCACTTCATCCGCAAGGTTAACAAAGGCCGCCGCTCAAGCCCGCGGGTGCTCATCGCGATCCCTTCTGGCATCACCGAAGTGGAGCGCCGCGCGGTTCGGGAATCCGCCGAGCAAGCTGGCGCGAGGGAGGTGTATCTGATCGAGGAGCCGATGGCGGCGGCGATTGGCGTGGGCCTGCCCGTGCAAGAAGCATCGGGAAACATGATTGTCGATATTGGCGGTGGGACCACGGAAGTTGCCCTCATTTCCCTTTCAGGAATTGTTTATGCCCGCAGCGTGCGCACTGCGGGGGATGAGCTTGACGAGGCCATCATCCATTACATGAAGCGTGCTTACAACCTGATGATCGGTGAGCGCACGTCTGAAGATATTAAAATACGCCTCGGCTCGGCGGCTCCTTTACCCAAAGAACTTACGATGGAAGTCAAAGGCCGCGATTTAGTGGCTGGCCTTCCGAAAACGATCACAATCACCTCGCAGGAAATCCGCGAGGCAATGGCAGATCCGCTCAGCACCATTGTTGATGCGGTTCGCACCACTCTCGAACGCTGCCCGCCAGAACTTGCTGCTGATCTCGTGGATCGCGGCATCGTTCTTGCAGGCGGAGGCGCCTTGCTCAAAGGGCTAGACCGTCTTTTGCGCGAGGAAACTGGGCTGCCGGTCCACATCGCTGAGGATCCCCTTAGCGCCGTGGCCGAAGGCACTGGCAAGGCACTTCAAGAGCTTTCACTCCTGAAGCGGGTCACCAACACAGACCGCTAAGCGCGGGTTTTTGTCCCTCTACCGGCCATGAAGCCGCTCAATCTCATCGCCTTGCTGCTCTTCCTCGGAGGTGCCGTATGGGCACTCACACGCAGTGAAGGCACCGTCAGGGACATCCAAGCGTTCTATTTTTCAACGATGTCGCCATTTTTAAAGTCTGGCTCAAAATTTGAAACGAAAGCCCGCGAATTTCTTGATGAAACGAAGCATTCCAAAGCGCTCGAGGCCGAGCTGACGACCACTCAGAGCGAGCTTGGACGGCTGAGGATCATCGAGTCCCGGTTTCGCGCTTTGGAGTATGAAAATGTGCAACTCCGCCATGCAGTGGATTTCAAAAAGGCGACTCGCTTTGACGTGGTGCCCGCACAAGTCATCCGGCGGCACCCCACCACTTGGTGGCAAACCGTGGATATCGATGCAGGGGAAGAACGAGGCATCGGCACACAACTCGCTGTTCTTTCCAATGAAGGCCTTGTGGGGAAAATCGACCGTCCTGACAAGAATCGGTCATCGGTAATTTTACTAACTGACGAGAAATGCCAGGTTTCTGCCCGAGTGGAAGGCTCGCCCGAAGTTGGAATTCTCAGCGGCCAACGTGGGCACTTCGACGGCAGGCCCATTTTGCGACTGCGTTTTCTCTCAACAGACGCGGCGGTCCGCGCAGGCCAGCGCGTGTTCACCACTGGCAGAGGCGGCATTTTCCAGCCGAATATTCTCTTGGGAACCATCGAGTCAGTGGAAAAGGGAGCCTTGGATTCTGAAGCTCTCGTGCTGCCATCTGTCAACTTCGCGGATCTAGGCACAGTTTTCGTAGTACTATCAGCCGCACCCTAGATACCACCGTGCTTCGCTATTCACTGACCACCTTGTTGCTTCTGCTCACTGCCTTTATCGTACAGCAGTTTCTGCCTGCGCTCACGGGACTGCATCAATCACGCGTGCTCCTCGTGCAGCTCGTGTTCCTCTGCGCCGCCGTCACTGTGGAGCAACCGACTATGTTGTTACTCGCATTCATCGGTGGTTTCCTATGGGATGCACATTGCGCTCTCGGCCCGCATGGTGGAGACCCCCAAGTCTACACCCAACAAGTGGATGTGATACGTTTCGGCTACTCAATCCTTCTATTCGGAGCGATGGGATTTCTCATGCAGGGAATCCAGCCTTTGTTTAAACAAGGAAAGTGGCAGTTTTCCGCAATTCTATCTGGCATCGCAATCTTCCTCTATCTCTCGGCCGAATACACTATGATCAATTTCGTCCGTGGTGATTTCTTTCTATCAAAAGCTACGGTGCTCCAAATGGCATACACTTCATTACTCACCATGCTTTTCTCACCGTTGATATTCTGGCTACTCTTCCGCATTGCTGCAGCCTTCGATCATTCCATCAATCCAGAGGCGGGGAAAAAACGCCGCCGGACTTCTTAATTACCAATGGAACCTAGCTACCGATTCCGCCTCTATCTGCTCACAGCTCTTGTGCTGGTGGGCTTTGGTGCGTTATTGACGCGGCTTCATGTTTTCCAAATTGAGCGGCGCGATGAGTTCCTTCAGCTCGTCCCGGGCAATCGGACAGTCACCGTGCGCGAACCAGGCATTCGCGGAGAAATCCAAGATCGCAATGGAGTGGTGATCGCTCGGAACACACGTAAATATGAAGTTTCCTTCAACTTGGATGAAATTCGGAATGCATATCTCATTCAACGCGAGCAAAGCCCCACGGTGGACCGCATAAACATGGAGAAAGGCATGACGCGGAAGGTTTCGGAAGAAGACATCGTGGCCATTGTAAAAGAAAGCACCCTCAGTGTGCTAGACCAACCTGAGCTGAACCTTTTTAAAAAGTATAATGCCCGTGACCTCCGCACTCATTATATCACCCACGGTGGGCTGATTCCTTTTAGTTATAATGCAGACCTTACCTATGAGGAGTTCTCAAAATTCGCAGAACACAATTTAGACCTCCCAGGCGTCTATGTGAATCTTCGGCCTCAGCGAGAGTATCCTTATGGCGCACTCGCCAGCCACGTCATTGGCTATTTAAAGCAATGGGAAAAAGGCGATGTGCCAGAAAGTGCCACTCGGAAGTTTGATCATTATGTGGGTGATGCCCGCGGCATTGCCGGGATTGAGGCATCGATGGACGATATCCTCTGCGGTCCAGAGGGCCGGAAAGCGATTATCAAAGATGAAAAAGGCCGCACGATTGGCATGGACGATTATACCAAACCCGGAGTGGGTGCAAATGTGCAGCTCACTCTTGATGTGCGTCTTCAGTATCTTTTGGAAAACACCCTGCGGATGGCAGGCCGTGCCGCAGGAGTTGTAATGGATGTCACTACCGGGGAGGTCTTGGCGATGGCCTCTGCCCCGGATTATAATCCCAATGATTTTATTCCAAGCATCTCGAAAGAGCGATTTGAAGCATACAATGCAAACAAACAACTCGCGCCCTTCACGAATCGCGCCATTTCTGCATTTACGCCAGGTTCAACCATGAAAATCCCAACTGCCGTGGCGGGTGCGCTTGAGGGCATGGCCACGCGAACGTTTTCTTGTGATGGATTTGTGAAGTATGGAAATCACCCCATCGGCTGCTGGATTTGGAATCAAAGCAAGGGCCGGCACGGTAGCCAAAACCTTTCAAAAGCGATCCAACAATCATGCAATCCCTATTTCAATAAACTCGCAAATACCATCGGCTGGAAAGCTATGGTGGACGGCTGCCAAATGGTGGGCATTGGAAAGCGCACAGGCATTGAGCTTCCCAAGGAGGAACCCGGAATCCTCCCCGGCAGCCGTAGCTGGCGGGCCGCAAATCCCAATGCCAGCATGACACCCGCGCTCACTGCATTCTTATCCATCGGCCAAGGAGACACTTTGGCCACACCCCTACAGATTTGCGCCGTAGCATCCACCATTGCGAATGGTGGAAAATACTACAAACCTCGTATCATCAAAAAGGCGATTGCTGAGGATGGTAAAGTTTTGATCCAAGACCTACCAAAGTTAGAAGTCGATCTCTGCCAAGTAGGAGTCAAAGCCAGCGATTTAGAACTGATCCGCAAAGGCATGTGGATGTCAGTCAATCAAGCGGGCGGCACGTGTGGTAAGGTCAAGCACCCGAAGATCGAAATCAGCGCAAAGAGCGGCACCGCACAAACCGTGGATAACGGCGTAAAATCGAATAACTCGTGGGTCATGAGTTTCGCACCATACGAGAATCCAAAGTATGCCATTTGTATACTAGTGCAAAACGCAGGCTCAGGCGGCGGGGTGTGCGGCCCTCTTGTAAATCTCGTTCACCGCGGAATTTTTGCACAAGATTCTGGCGTAAAGCTCCCATTTCACCGCCAAACCGAAGTAGTAGGAAATCTCACCCGCATCGAAAAAACTTTGGAAATCACTCCAGATATGATCGCCGCAGTGGAGGCGGGCGATCAAACACCAGCACCCGAAGCCATTGATGCTGTAGTCCAAACTCAACCTACCGAGGTGGGCGACATTGGAGAAACTGGCGAGGAAGTAGGTGAAGTTATACCAAGTGTCGCGCCCTCTTCTATCGAAAATGCTGTGATGCCAACACCCACGATCACACCTGAAGTGGATGCAGAAGGCTCAGCGATTCCTAAGGCTGTCCCAGTTTCTGAATGATAAGAATCACCCCATCACTTTATCCATGAACATTTACCCATATAACAAAATTTAATCATGATCCAACATATCAAAAGACTTCTAGGCATTGGCAAACCAGATCCTTCAAGGGGCAATAGTATTGTCGTAAACGTAGAAAAGCTCGAGCGCCGCGTAGCCTTGTTAGAAAACGGGGTGTTAGAAGAATATAGTGTCGAGCGAGAGGGAGATCAGAACATCGTAGGCGGTATATTTAAAGGCCGCGTCAAAAATATTGAAGGTGGCCTCAAGGCACTGTTTGTAGATATCGGCCTTGATAAAAATGCATTCCTTCACTTCTGGGATGCTATTCCCGCAGCATTAGACGGAGGATTAGAAGAAATCCAACGCGAAGGAACCGGCAAAGGCAGACAGCAAAAGAAAATTTCTTCTAAGGATATTCCAGACATCTATCCTGTGGGTGCTGAAATTGTGATTCAAGTTTCTAAAGGCCCCATCGGCACCAAAGGCCCACGCGTAACTACTAATATCTCCCTCGCAGGGCGCTATCTTGTGCTGATGCCCTTCACCGAGCAATTCGGAATTTCTCGCAAGATTGATGACCCGAAAGAACGTGCCCGGCTCCGGAAAATCGTTCAGAAGTTATCAGTTCCCGAAGGTATGGGAATCATCATGCGCACAATCGCGCAAGGCACCCGTGCAAGACATTTCGTGCGTGACCTTGCAATGTTATTAGAGCAATGGGATGAAATCGAGGCCCGCCGTGCGAATAATCCTGCGCCGGTCTGTATCTTCCAAGAACCCGGCCTCATCGAGCGCACGGCGCGTGATTTCCTCACCGATGAGATCGATCAAGTGATGTGTGATGATGCCGAGACCACAGAGATGATTCGTAACATCGCTGGGAAAATCTCCCGCCGCGCCAAGCGCCGCATCCATTACATGCCCAACACTGGCCAGCCGATTTTTGAGCGGATCAACATTCAAAAACAAATCGACGAGGCTTTTTCCCGCCAAGTGTGGCTGCCTTGTGGTGGCTATATTGTGATCGATGAAACGGAGGCATTAATCGCCATCGATGTGAACACCGGGCGTAACCGTGGTTCTAAAGATGTGGATAAAATGATTCTCGAAACCAACGTAGAAGCAGCCCAAGAAGTCGCGCGGCAACTTCGGTTACGTAACATCGGTGGGCTTGTGGTGATCGATTTGATTGATATGCGCCATCGCAAGGATCAGCAGACGGTGTATAAGGCGATCAAGGATCGCCTAAGAAAAGATAAGGCGAAGACTCAAGTGCTGCAAATTTCGCCAATCGGCTTGATGGAAATGACTCGCCAGCGCCTCAATGAATCCTTGCGGGACTCCATGTATGAGCCATGTCCCTATTGCCAAGGCCGCGGCCGTGTGAAGACTCCCATGACCATGTCTGTAGAGATCCAGCGCCGCTTGAATACAGTGATTCAAAAGCAGCGCGATTCCGTGGGAGATATCATCGTCATCGTCAACAGTGATGTTCTCAATCGCTTCAAATCGGAAGATGCAAAGCTGCTGGTTGAGCTTGAGCGTTCTCACTCAGGGCGCCTTATTTTCCGCTCTGACCCAACGCTGAATCGCGAGCGGTTTGCTATCATTGATGCAACAACGGAAAAAACCATCGATCAAGGCTGAGCAACTGCTTATCATCATTGGCAATTGGCAATTTATTATTACTATGTCTCGTAAAACTAAAATCATCGTCACGCTTGGCCCTGCAACAGAATCCGAGGAGATGATCGGGAAACTCATCGATGCGGGAACGAATGTTTTCAGGCTCAACATGAGTCACGCCAAACATGAATGGGCGGCTGAAATGACTCTGCGTGTCCGGCGGCAATCGGTGCAGCGGGATGCACACATCGCCGTTCTTTTTGATCTAACTGGGCCCTCCATCCGCACCGGAGATTTAGAAAAACCATACACTCTTGCGGAGGGCGATACTGTCGAGTTTCGCAAGGTAAATGCGGATCCCACAGTGCCACTATCTACTACTGTTAACTACGATGGACTCATGGGCGATGTGATGGTGGGTAATACTCTAGTGGTGGACAATGGCGCATTGCTCATGCGCATTGATATCGTAGAGGCAGATCGTATTTTATGTTATGTGAAAACTCAAGGGACGATGGGATCGAGACGCCATATCAATCTTCCCGGCGTGAGGCTCAATCTGCCTGCATTGACGGAGAAGGATCACAAGGATCTATCACTGGCGGTAGAGTGTAGAGCGGACTATATTGCTGGCTCATTTGTCCGTGACTCTGCACACGTGAGAGAACTGCGCGCGGCAATGGTAGCGCTGGAAGGGGAGGCACAGATCGTCGCAAAAGTGGAAGACCAAGAGGCGATTCGTAACATCGATGCCATCATCAATGAGGCGGATGTCATCATGGTCGCGCGAGGTGATTTAGGGACCGAAGTTGAGTTTGAAGAATTGCCAATTTTGCAACGCAGGATTGTAAAGCGCTGCCATGAATTGGGCACCCGCGTTATCGTGGCCACACAGTTGCTCGAATCTATGATCGTCAATCCCACCCCCACCCGTGCGGAGGTGACGGATGTGATGAACGCAGCTTACGAAGAGGCAGATTGCTTGATGCTATCAGGAGAAACTTCCGTAGGGCGTTACCCGGAACGTTGTGTGGAAGCATTAGTAAGAATATCCTCCCGCATCGAGCGCTCTGGTGGCCATGGCTTCGGCCAGAGTGCCTTGCTGCGAGACGAGCGCCAGAAGACCGCGCGTGCCGCAGTTACCCTTGCCGATTCATTGCCAGATGCGCGTCTCGTTGTGCTCACCCGCCGTGGTGTTTTAGCCAATCATGTGGCGATGTTGCGCCCGCGCACATCCGGGTTCTATGCATTCACTCCGAAGGAAACGGTATGTTGTAAACTCTCACTCACCCGTGGGATCCGTGCCTTTAAGTTATCATTTGCTTCAAATATAGAAGAGACCATTCAGCGTGTCAGTGAGCTATTGCTCAAAGACGGGCTCGTGCGGCCAGGCACTCCATTGGTGATCGTTTCAGATATTCTATCAGATCACTTCGCCGCAAATTCAATTTTGCTGCACCATGCGTGAATAAATCCTCCTATGAATCTGATCGCTGGCGATTGTTTGCAAGTGCTACCCACATTGGTAGAACAATCCGTTGATCTCGTTGTCACTTCACCACCCTATAACCTTGGCATTAGTTATAAGAGTTATAAAGACACGGCACCTCGCGAGGAATTTATCATTTGGTGTAAAAAATGGGCTACCGAGCTTAAGCGAGTGATGGTGGATGACGGATCGTTTTTTCTCAATGTAGGTGCAGCACCCGCAAATCCACTTTTACCTCACCAATTGATCCTCGCTTTTACAGATGGCGAGCAACCTTTGTTTGTATTACAAAATACTTTTCACTGGATCAAATCGATCACCATTGAAACTCGTGCCGATGAACAAATCAGCGCGGGGCATTTCAAGCCGATCAATTCGCAGAGATATGTGAATGATTGCCATGAATATGTCTTCCATCTCACGAAAACGGGCAACACAAATTTGGATCGGCGTGCGGCTGGCGTGCCGTATGTGCATAAATCTAATATTGCGCGTTGGGGTCACACCGGTGGCGCAGATCTCCGCTGCCGGGGGAACAATTGGTTTATTCCCTACGAAACGATCAATTCCCGCAATAAAGACCGGCCTCATCCGGCGACGTTTCCGGTAGCTCTCGTAGAGCAATGCGTGCGCATTCATGGTAAACGATCAGCCACCCGCATGTTAGATCCATTTCTAGGTATCGGCACCTCGGCCGTGGCGGCTGCGCAGCAGAAAATTGCGCAATTTACAGGAATCGAGCTTGATGAATTTTACCTAGCGACGGCGCGTGAGCGGCTAGCCATAGCGCTCGATCCCTTCGCGGGTGAACTCTCTCTGGGTTGATCGCGATCAGACATTTAAGGCTGTGTTAACCCAAAAGACGATTGTATAAACCTTTATGAACTCGGCCCTCCATCGCTTGATTTTCGATGCATTTGAAGACCGTGCGACAGACGTTTTTTTACTGGAAAATGAAGCACCTCGAGTGCGCATCGAAGGGAAGTTATCAATTCTCCACCCGGGCCCGATTCCTCACGAGAGTATGCAAGAATTTTGGGCGAGCTGTGGGGTATTGCCGGATTTATTGACGCATAAAGAGGCGGATGTTTCTTGGCATCTGCCCGGAGGCGGGCGGGTGCGGGTGAATCTTTATCATACCCTTGGACGGCTGGCAGCGGCGATTCGGCCCATCGGCATGCAGGTTCCATCTCTCACTGAGTTAGGCCTTCCGGCGAAGTTGTTTGAGTCCTGGATGACAAAACGCAACGGCTTAATTTTAGTGACTGGCCCAACAGGATCCGGGAAATCCACCACCGTGGCATCATGTCTTGATTGGGTGAATCACTATGAATCAAGACACATTGTGACCTTAGAAGATCCTATCGAGTTCGTATTTCAAAATGACCAATCATATTTTTCACAGCGCGAGATTCGGCTTGATTCCGAGAGCTTTGCCACTGGCTTACGGGCATCCTTGAGACAGAGTCCGGATGTAATTTTCATCGGAGAAATTCGTGATGCAGAGACGGCAATCACCGCACTGCATGCGGCGGAAACGGGACATCTGGTGATCACGACGCTACATAGCGGAAGCGTAGTGGAGACGTTGGACCGCTTGTGCCGCCTGATTCAGGCGGAGAACCACGGCACTTTGCATTTGCTGGCATCGCAGTTGATCGGTGTAGTGTCCCAACAACTTCTGCCGCGGGTGGGCGGAGGGCTTTTTCCAGTGCTTGAGTATTTTCAAAATGAAGCAGGCACGCGCCGCTGGATTTTGGAAAACCGATTCGCAGAGTTACGAGATCATCTAAATAAAACTCGCAATGCTGAATCTTGCTCGCTCTTGGAATACCTTGTCGCCTCCGTGCAACAAGGATACATAGCGGTGGAAACTGCGCGGAATATTTGCCCTCGTCCGCAAGACTTTGATCGAGTGATGCGGGGGATCACCAGCTAGCGTAAAAAAACCTCTATTATGGCCCGCGATATCACAGAGTATTTAAAAGAAACCATCACTCGCGGAGGATCAGACCTTCACCTGAGTGCATGGGCACCTGCATGCGCACGGATCAATGGCTCGATTGTGCCATTCGATACGATTGTGCTTCCGCCAGAGCGGGTGAGAGATTTGATTTTCGATACGCTCACCGAAGCGCAGCGGGCCACGCTGGAGTTAGATCTTGAGCTTGATTATGCATTACAAGTCGAAGGCATCGGGCGGTTCCGCGGCAATGTCCATCTTGCAAGAGGTCACGAGGAGGCGGCATTTCGCTTCATCAATAAAGAGATTCCTGATTTGGAAAAACTAGGACATGGCGCTATGGCAGATTATTTTTGCCGCCTGAGAAGTGGGTTGATTCTAGTAACAGGCATTACTGGCTCTGGGAAATCGACCACGCTGGCCTCCATGGTGCGGCGCATCTCAGATACGCGGAGTGGAGTGATCATTACGTTAGAAGATCCTATCGAATATACATTTCAACACAGTTGCTCATTGGTGAAGCAACGGGAAATCGGGACAGACTCTCGCAGTTTTCCCAAGGCGCTTCGCCAAGCACTGCGCCAAGATCCGGATGTGATCGTGGTCTCAGAATTGCGAGATCTTGATACGATCCGGATCGCCCTCACGGCGGCGGAAACTGGCCACCTCGTGCTCGCTACGCTCCATACGTCTGATGCGCCGCAAACGATTGATCGGATAGTGGACGTATTTCCACCGGATCAACAACCGCAGATCATCACTCAATTGGCGGGCGTCTTAGAAGGTATTATCTGCCAACGCTTGATTCCGCGTGCAGACGGACAAGGGCGAGCGCTGGCTTCCGAGGTGCTAAGGCCCAGCCACGCCATCCGGAATTGCATCCGCGAGAAACGAATGGAACAAATCATCGGGTTGATGGAAATCGGGCATAAAGATGGGAATCAGACCATCGATGACAGCATCCTCAAGCTCTTGAACGCGAAGGCGATCACCCGGCAAGAAGCGCTCTTCCATTGCCGTGACCGAAAATTGTTTGCCGAGGATCCAGAGGATTCCAAGAAACGAAAATCTTTGTGGTGAGGGTAAATGCAGAATCCGATTTCATCTGACAAAACGGCTGCCCTCGGGCAACGGATGGTCGCGCTCGGGATACGGGAAGATGAGTTGTTAGAAAAGTTTGTGAGAGGTTCAGGTGCGGGTGGGCAAAAGATCAATAAGACCTCGAACTGTGTATTTCTAAAGCACTTGCCTACTGGCGTGTGTATCAAGTGTCAGATGGATCGCTCGCGCGAGATGAACCGCTATCTTGCACGCCGCGAACTTTGCGAGCAGCTTGAAATGATCCGCGATGGCAAGGCGAGCGCCAAGACTCAGGCGATTGAAAAAATGCGCCGCCAGAAGCGCCAGCGATCTCGCAGATCAAAGTTGCGCTCTGTGGCAGACAAAAGAATAGCATCTAACAAGAAAAACCTGCGCCGCCCGCCATCAGCCGAGTGAGAGGTAGATATGGCAGATGTGGTTGCTGCGTCTCGCAGCAAGATGTTGAACTTA
>JAYULG010000192.1:0-1050 GCA_043763755.1 Akkermansiaceae bacterium
ATCACAGCACCGCCACGCCGAATCATGTTTGGCACCAGTTGGTGAGTAAGATGGGTGAGGGCCTCAATGTTCACTTGCAACATCGCTCTGAGTTTTTCCCAGTCGGAGCTGGCAAATTCTCCGTAATCTCCTAGGCCCGCATTGTTGATCAAAAGGTCTGGGATAAATCCCGCCGCCGCGAGACTTTCTAACAAGTTTTCCCGAGCAGGCGCTTGGCTGAGATCCACTGCATACACCGCCACCGCCACTTGTGGATGGCGGGCTCGAATGCGCTCCGCCAGCTCTTGCAACTGAGCTTCGCGGCGCGCCACCAGCACGAGCTTCTCGACTCGTGGCGCGATTTGAAGGGCAAATTCTTCCCCCAACCCGGATGAGGCTCCGGTGACAAGGGCGCATGAATATTTGTTTAAATATGGCATGGCGAAGTGCTACACCACGCCGTGGAATTATGCCATCTGAGTTTCGCCATTCGGGCCTTGCGTGACCAAGACGATGCGCAACGGCAACCGCACCAGGATTTCACCATCACAACCTATATCGATGGAGTAGATGCCAGCCTCTGCAAAACGCAGGCCCTGCAAATTCATTACGATATTCCGAGTGAGAAACGGCACGTTCTTAGGCAGTTGCACATCGAACTCAGGCTCGATGGGCATGTTGTTTGGGTCCAGCGATTCGCCGTCCTCATTGATGATATTGATCGAGAGCTTGTGGCGGCCTGCATCTTCTGGAGTGAAGCAAAAACGCATCGCAAGAGCGCACGATGGGTGCACCACTGGTACTGCGCGGGCAGCAAGCGTGTCGAAAGTTCCGGTGATGACCAGCTTGCCGTTGTAGTCGGCTGCAAAGTCGCAAAGGGTGGCGATTTGGATGTCCATGATGGATGATTAGATGGATTAAAAAAACGCTGTCTCACAGATTTCGTGCGACGAGCGCATCTGTGTGAAGAGATCGAGCCGTGCCGTAAAGCGTAAACGCGGCCTAAACTGAGCAAGATCACCGGATGATAGATTGCCGCGCTTTTTCTACGCCTGCCCCAAATTCTACATG
>JAYULG010000193.1:0-1048 GCA_043763755.1 Akkermansiaceae bacterium
GGCCCCTGTGCCATGCATCCGCAAGTGACGGCAGCGAGAACGGATAAATAAACAAAGACACGGCGGAGTGTGCTCACAACACGGAGCTCACTTGGGTGAGATGGGGGGAAAAGCGTCATCGGATGGTCTAACTTAGCGCACGCCAAAGTGAAAACTCCCGAAAGCGCATAGATCAAGCCTAATTAGATCATGTTATCCTACGCGAACCCGTAATGTCTATAACAGATTTATTGTTAGTGTATGGAACTATATTCCTCAAGGCAGTGCCTTCCGTCGCACAGTGAGAATGAAATAAATTGCCTACCAGTTAGAAGAACACCAAGGTTCGATCCAGATGATTAACGTTCTCAAACATCATCCCTTTCCGGTCATCGCGCAGCTTGATCAGATCGTAGCAGTTTCATTCGCTTTCCCAGAATCTGTCCTCCGCCACTGGATTCCGGCAGGACTGGAGATGGATACCTATGAAGGACTTGGCTTCATCACAGCAGCACTCGTGTGGACAAGTGCTCTGCGTCCCGCCGGATTTCCACAGATGCTAGGACAAGATTTTTTTCTAGCTGGCTACCGGATTTTTACAAGATTGCGCGATGATTCCGGGAGGCGTTTGCGAGGTCTCAAGATTATCCGAACTGAAACAGACAAACGCCGAATGGTTTTTCTAGGAAACTTGATGACTGACTACAAATACAGTCATGTAAACGTTAAGATCGAAACACAAGGTGCAAGCACACACCTAGAAACATCTCTCGCCAGTGGTGCTTCCACTCTTAAACTATCATTTTCTGAGGACTCCGAAGAAGCCGGATTGCCTGTCGGTTCGCCCTTTCCTGATTGGCGCACGGCGAGGCGTTTCGCTGGGCCTATGCCTTTCACATTCAGCCCGCAGGCCGATGGGAGTTTCGTGGTGATCGAGGGCAGCCGCCAAGCGTGGTTGCCAAAACCGCTCCGCATCGCAGAATTTCAAGTGAGCCTACTTGAGGAAGGTTCTCTCCGCGGAGTTACACCTATTCTTGCAAACGCATTTATCGTCAAAGACGTGGCCTAT
>JAYULG010000194.1:0-1044 GCA_043763755.1 Akkermansiaceae bacterium
GGCGAATTTTATTTCCAAGTGCGAATTTATGAGGCGTAAGCCGGGAATAGCTTCGATTGAGGGGAAGTCTAAAGCCACCCAATCGATTGAGCTACTCCCAACTTACCCATCAGCAACGCACGCGATTCGAGATTCTCAAGCATCTTGGCACCCGCATCGTGGAAATCGCCCAGGACCTTGGAGTGCATTTCTCCACGCTGTATCGTGAGAACCGACGCAACCAGCGCCAGAGCGGGGAATACGATTCGTTTGCCGCGGAGCAGACGGCGCAATCCCGCAAAGAGTTGCCCCGGCGTCCGACCAAGTGCACGCCGGAAAACGAACGGTTTGTCAGGGTGCAACTCGAGGAGGATTTCTCCCCGGACGTGATTGCCGGGAGAGCCGCTTGCACCGGAAAAGGTCCGGCGCTGAGCACGGGCACGGTCTATAAAATCATTGAAAAAAACCGGAACGAGGGCGGGAAAATGTTTCAAAAGCTGCCGCGGCGCGGGCGTCGTTACCGGAAAAACCGCACGGGACGGCGTGCCCAAAGCCGGGGCAAGCTCAAAGTGGTGGAGGGCCAAGAGCTGGAGGACCGGCCGGAAGGAATCAACCAAAGAAGCGAACCCGGGCACCTCGAGATTGATCTGATGTTCAGCGGAGAGACCGTCTGGTTGACCAGTGTTGACCGCTTCACCCGGAAAGTGCGCCTCGTGGCGTTACCCAACAAGGAGAGCGAGCCAATCGCGGAGGCGGTGTATGGGTGGTTGGAGAGTGGAAAGATCAGAACCCTCACGACGGATCGCGGATTGGAGTGGTCGGACCTCAATCCATGGGTGGTGGCGCTCCTTAAAAAGAAGCTCAATCTCTATTTTTGCCAGCCATACAGCAGCTGGGAGAAAGGCTCCATTGAGAACATGAACCGGCTGTTGCGCCGGTATTTTCCGAAAGGGAAAGACCTGCCATGGAGTGAAGCCAACCATGAGGAGGCCCGGCAGATCGAAGACCTGATGAACCGCCGGCCGCGGAGGATATTGGGCTACCGCACGCCGGAGGAGGTCGAAA
>JAYULG010000195.1:0-3669 GCA_043763755.1 Akkermansiaceae bacterium
ATAGCAGAGATTGAGCGAAAAGCCGCTGCCCAAGCAAAAGAGCTTGAAGAAAAAGTTGCTTCCGCGAGAGCTGCCCGCGCTAAACTCATCGGTTCACAATTCGATTCCCTTACTGTATCCAATCGTAAAACTTATAACAAAGTTGTTATCCGCAAATTCACCGATCATAGCGTCTCGATTTCCCATGATTCCGGGATGGCTACGATCCAAATGACCGAACTCACTCCCCAAGACCAAAAACGTTTTCATTTCGACAGGGAAGTTGCCGAGACAATGACGAGAAGCCAATCCGAACAAATTACAGAGCTGGTTTCCCGCCCGCCCGCACCACAGTCGGACGCTGAAGCTTCCGAAAACCAGATCAAGGTCGATGCGCAGCGGTTGGTTGTGCTACGGCAAGAAATCGCAACGGAAGAAAATAAACTTGCCGAAATGAATGCAGGCCTCATCCGCCTCAAAACATATCACCAGAATGTCATCGACGAAATCAATCAGGAGATATCTGAGGCCAGGCGCATTAAGAATACAAGATATGACAAAATCAGCGGGAATGATAGGTACGGAGGAATCAGTACTTCTAAAGCGGACCGTCAAGTGAAGATTGATACCGCTGCGGCACGCGTCTCAAGCGGGGAAGCTTTGATTCGCCAAGCGGAAGCACGTATCAGAAATTTACAGTCTCAACTCTAGTGGTCCAGAGCTCGAACTGGCGGCTCCAAAAACTTTCCGCTCATTCAATTTCTTGCCAAGATTGCGTTGTTCCCCTTCACTGCGGGCCGCTTATCCCATGGCACTTATTGTTCAAAAATATGGCGGCACGTCCGTCGGCTCGCTTGACCGCATTCGGAATGTAGCAGCGCGTATGAAACGCACTCGCGACGAGGGAAACCAAGTCGTAGCTGTAGTTTCAGCCATGTCCGGCGTCACGGATGGCCTCATCAAGATGGCCAAGGAGCTCTCAGAAAACCCGAGTGAGCGCGAGCTAGATGTGCTGCTCTCCACTGGCGAGCAACAATCCATCGCCCTCGTTGCCATGGCTCTGCAAGACCTCGGCGTAGAAGCGGCCTCCATCACTGGCGGCCAAGCCGGGATCCACACCACCGGCTCACACACCCGAGGCCGCATCCTCAACATGGATCCCAAGCTGATGCTAAGATTCCTTGATGCGGGGAAATCCCTCGTCGTGGCTGGTTTCCAAGGGGTGACCCCAGAGGGCATGATTCACACCCTTGGCCGTGGTGGTTCAGACCTCACCGCCATCGCTGTGGCGGCCTCGCTCAAGGCAGACGTTTGCCAAATCCTCACCGATGTGGATGGGGTTTACACCTGCGATCCTCGCATCGTCAAAAACGCGCGCAAGCTGCCTGAGATCTCCTATGACGAGATGCTCGAGATGGCCTCGTCTGGATCCAAGGTTATGCAGTCTCGCTCCGTGGAATTTGCCAAAAAATTCGGCGTCATCTTCGAAGTCCGCTCCTCACTTAACGATAACCCAGGCACCCTAGTGTTAGAAGAACATCCCAATATGGAACACGTCGTCATCCGCGGCATCTCGATCGAGCGCTCCCAAGCCCGCGTCACCATCACTGGCATCCCAGATGCGCCCGGCATGTCTGGCATGATCCTTGGTGCCATCGCCGATGCAGAAATCAATCTGGACATGATTGTTTCAAACATCGCGCATGATGGCTTCGCCCGCCATTCATTCACCATGCATTCCAGCGATCTTGGCAAGGCCCAAGCCGCGCTTAAGCCAGTGCTCGCAGACCTTGCGCCAAACTCGAAGATCGAGACCGAGGCAGGGATCGCCAAGCTTTCCGCCGTGGGCATCGGCATGCGCTCACACTCCGGGGTGGCAGCCACTATGTTTAAGGCGCTGGGTGATGCGGGGATTAATATAGGCATGATTTCCACCTCGGAAATTAAAATCGCGGTGACGGTAGATGAGCCACGCATTGAAGATGCGGCCCGCGCCGTGCATGATGCTTTTTGTTTAGATAAAACTCCCGTGTGATTTTTCAGGAACTCTATAGGTGGAGAACGGTATCGTGCAAGTTATGGGTTTTATCTATAAGCTTTTTCCCCGAGTCATAGTTTGCATAATCTAAGGTATTCATTCCATGAGCACTCCAGAGTCAGACAGGCCAACTCCGCCGCCACGCCGGGTGCTAATTTCAGAATTAGGTATCAATGGAATCCCTCTCAGACTGGGTGGTATTTCCCCATTGCCAGAGCTGGAACCCACCAAACCACCGCAAGGAAATCGAAGACCGCAAAGGCGAAATTCGCCGCATCCTCAAGCGGCTTCTAGCAATCATTGAGGAGCATCGGCTAGCGTCCCTACGGCTGCCCGTGGTGCTTGATGCCACTGCAATCTTACAAGTGCTACTCGCACTCGAAGCGGAAACTCGGGGTGCAGATCCTCACTCACATCTTACCACCGAGGATGAAATCCGTAGTTATGTGCTTACCTCCCTTTATGAAGAACTATTGGCCGAGCCGAGCAACATTCTTTTCACCACTCACATAGCCAAAGACATAGTCCGCTACGAGGCAATGGAAGTCTCATTTTGGAAGGAATGCGTGGCCGCGCTGAGGCAGAAACTCATCCTCTGAGAGTCTTAACGAAACTACGAGATAAGTGAGGGCGTTGATGGGTCAGCTGTAGGGAAGGAGTCGCTTGGTTGCGAAGTTATACATTCATCCTGCGGTCTTTCCTTCCGCCGGATTGATTCAAGAAAGACCCGGGAAGCGAGAGAAGCCTTGATCAAGGTTGACAAGAGCAGCTAGCCAAGCGTCATTGATGTGGTTTCCAGAAAGGTCGGGATCAGCGATGAGGCTTGGGAAAATTTTATGATGCCTTTGTCTTGGAGAACAGCGCCTAGTCTCCGGATACTCCATGAGGGCTCGGTATGATTTAGCGGCTTATCCGGGATGTAGATGGGAAACAGGCGAGGCTTTCCGCTGCGCGAGGGGTTTTTTTGAGAGTTTTAGGTGCAAGGCATCTTCAAGAAAGCGGATGAGGGTGATGCCTTCACGAGCAGCTTCCGCTTTTGCCTCACGATAGCGATCGTCACGAATACGCAAGGTCGTCTGTATAGAATAGCCGTGGCAAACGACAGAGATTTGCCATCACCTGACTCGCTTGCGCACCCCATCCGCTTTCCAACTGCGGATTCTAGAATGATGGCGACGGTACGCGTGGTGACGTGGCCTTGCGAATCGACGGATTCCGCTACGGAAGCGATTCCCGCCCCGAACAACGATTGGTTCTACCAAGCCCTGAGCAACGCGAAAAAAACCTCGGCCGACCTCAATTGCCCGCGCCTCACAGGTCACCCTTGGACTGCGGCAACCTGCTGCCGCTTTCCGTAGCCAGCCTGTTGGCAAGGGGCTAGCCAAGTCTTCAGCCCGCAGCAGGCTGCGTTCACAAAGCGGCAGCAGGCTGCCGCAGTCCAAGGAATCACCGATTCAGACGCATTTGCATCACAGACACGCATCTCAAAAACTGCCTCAAATCTGCGTGTAGCGGTGTCTCTACGAATGTCGTAACCAATAAGCCTAGAATCCACAGTTGGAAAGCGGATGGGGTGCGCAAGCGAGTCAGGTGATGGCAGATGAGGTGGCTTCTTGCGGGTCAAACAGCAGCCAAGGAGGAAATTTTCCCAT
>JAYULG010000196.1:0-1041 GCA_043763755.1 Akkermansiaceae bacterium
TCGCGCGTCCCAGAGTCAGGCCCGTGACATTGGAAACATTTGTCAGAAAGGATGGGGCGTATGTCGCGGTTGTATTCCACTTTCGCCGCTGGTTCTCCAATCGCGACGAGCGGCACCAATGATGCGTTGAGATAGAATAAGCGCGCAAACAGCTTCATTGATTGTGTCATTTTACAACTCCAAGGAACGAGATGCGATGTGGTTACCTATCGCGGATCTCGATTTTCCGATAAAATACTTCGGCCCCTTCCGTCTGCAATGAGATTTTCCCTTCGGTCAGAGGTTGCGGTGTCTTGCCATCGAGGCGCATGCTTTTCGTGAGTTTGAGCACCACCACGCCGTTGACGATGTGTGTTGCATCGCCATTCACGAAGCTCATCTCTAGAAGATTCCACTGCCCGCTGGGTTTTTCTGCATCGGGAAACTTCATGCAGCGATTGCTAATCTCAGTGTTTAATTCGAAATCTGTCGCCTTACCATTTGGATCATAAATCCACATGCCCTTTTCGTTCTTAGTCGCCAAGGCGGTAGCCCGCGTTCCTACCGTCCAAAGATCGCCCGTGTCGCCTTCTTGAATTTGAAATTCCACCGATTTTGGCCAAGTGTTCCATAAGCCACCAAGTGGGCCATGGACTGCATACAGAAGCCCACAATCTCGCACCTCAAACTCGCGTGGCGGCCAACGTTTTTCGCCCCATTTGAACTCCATTTTCAGGTCGAAATTCTTAAACGATTGTTTCGTGGTGATCGTCCCGTAGCCTTGGCCAGAGACGTGAATTGCAGGTTCGCCATCCACTTGTGATATTTTAAAGACACCTAAGGGATCCTTATTCTCGCCGATGGGGCTGATGTATTCGCCCTTCTCATCACGCTCCATTCCTGGGACTTCAAAGCTCTTGTCAGGCCGCGCAAGGAAGCTTTCCCAATTGCTCAGGTCTTTGCCGTTGAAGAGCGGCTGCCATTCATTCTCAGCGCTTACTGGACCAATCAATAAGAAGACAGAAAATAGACGGGCGATCTTTACCTGACCTGACGCGCAGG
>JAYULG010000197.1:0-13393 GCA_043763755.1 Akkermansiaceae bacterium
CCCGACCTCATTCTTCCTACTGCCGCCATCGGCGTGGGGGCGATTTTTATCCGTCAGCTCCTTTTCACTTTGCGCACTTACTATAATAATTCACTCGAACTGAAGCTCACCCATCTTATTCGTATCGAGTTATATGACAAACTTCAACGCTTACCGATCAAGTGGTTTGATTCAAACTCTTCGGGCGAGATCATGTCTCGCGTGAGTTCCGATGTGCCTGCGACGAATCGCGTCATCGTCGAGGGTGTGGATCAGGCGATCGCTGCGATACTTCAATTTATCATCGTGATCAGTTATATGTTCTATCACTCATGGCATCTTGCTTTGATCACTCTGATCCCATTACCTGTCATCGGCCTGATCACCGCTTGGTGGAGCCGCCGCTCGACACCGATGTGGCAGGCATCCTCTGAAGCCTCATCCGCGCTGAATGCCGTACTACATGATAACTTATCCGGAATCCGCCAGATAAAGGCTTACACCGTAGAGCCTCTCGCTTTAGAAAATTTTGATCGTGCATCGCAGAGGGTGGGTGAAAAACATATGCTCGTCATGCGTGGCCAATCCATCGTCTGGCCGGGTGTCTCTTTCATTGCTGAGTCAGGCATCATTATCATGGTGGCCTTCGGAGCGTTTTGGACGCTCAGAGGCGAACTGACTACTGGTACCGTGATCGCCTTTATTGCGGCGTGGGGTTCTTTATTTGATCCTATTTCACGCATCAATTCTCTCTCGCAGACGTTTACCCGCGGTGTTGTTTCCGCCAAGCGCCTCTTCACCATCATTGATACTCCAGACGAGTCTCACATCACTGAGGGCGAGCGCCCTACGGCACTCAAAGGCCACGTCGTTTTTGAAAACGTTTCATTTTCTTACTCCGAAGATGCCCCCACCATCAATGAGCTTTCACTTGTAGCGTTGCCGGGTGAGACCATCGCCCTCGTCGGGGCGACAGGTGCCGGGAAATCCACTGTTCTCAATCTTCTCACTCGTTTTTATGAACCCACATCTGGGCGCATACTCCTTGATGGCCACCCTCTTGGGCTGCTTTCTAAGGAATGGCTGCGAGATCAGCTCGGATATGTGACTCAAGAAAGCTTTCTGTTTAATACAAGTCTGCGCGAAAACCTTCTGCTTGCGAAACAAGATGCTAGCGATGACGAACTCTGGGCTGCACTAGAATCTGCCAATGCAGCCGCTTTCGTCCGTGATAGCCCCGGTGGCCTCGATACGCTCGCCGGCGAGCGTGGAGTCCGCTTCTCTGGCGGTGAGAAGCAGCGCCTTTCCATCGCGCGCGCCTTACTTAAGAATCCCCCACTCCTTCTGCTAGATGAGGCGACTTCCGCGTTGGACAATACGACGGAACGTCTCGTGCAGGAAGCGTTAGAAAATCTTAGATCTGATCGCACTTGTTTTGTGATTGCCCACCGCCTTTCTACTGTCCAGAGAGCAAACAGCATTTGCGTGTTGGATCATGGGCGTCTGATCGAGCAGGGTACTCATCAAGATCTTATTCTCAAAAACGCTGCTTACGCCAAGCTCTGCGAAGCAAGTTTTGCAATCGATCCTAGACCCTCTGCTTGATTTGCGCTACGCTCGCTCTGCCCCAATACATTTCTTTGTTTATTCATATCACTTTTTTCATGGAAACTCTCATCAAACTCCCGGACGATTCCGCACCCTCTACCATTATCGAGGTCCTCGCCTCGCTGCGCAAAGAACACTTTGAACCTCGCCACGAAGCTAAAGCATGGGGCGACTGGATCTACCTCGATACCTACACCACCGTCATCAGCATTGAGTCAAATCGCGGGCTCAGCAGCTCTGCCACAATAGAGCACGGTGAGGGGGAAGAAGAAGGCGAGCCACTCCAATCGCTCCTCCGTGCATTCGGCAGACTCGGCTGGGTGGGCATTGACGATGATGGTGAATACCCACTCTCCTAAACTTGTATTAGATCATTTTCCGAGTCACTTCGTAGATATACCAATCCTCTAATTTTTTCCTAGCCCAAGGATTTTTGCGCAAGAACGTAAGGCTGGAGCGGATGCTAGGATCGAACATGAAACAACGGACTGGAATCTGACGTGCTAAAGTTTCCCATCCATGTAAATCCACCATTGCACGCAAGACCGTTTCCAGAGTGATTCCATGGAGCGGATCTTTCGGATGGGATGGTGAATCAGGCATAACTACTCGTTGAGTTACCCACCCGCTTGCGACACGTCAATCCCCGCAAATCATGCGTAGCCACTTGATCCAAATTTGTGATTGTTGGATTTAGCAATTGGTCCCTTGCCGCACGCGATTAATCAAGGCAAACATCTCCCATGGAGCGCCTGAATATACCTCTCGACCGCCAACTGAGGCAGGAGATTCTGTTTGCCCGTGCACGGGTGTATCGCTTTTGCGGACCTACGCCCCTCGAGCGGCTCGAGCTTGCTGGCCCTGGTCCGGAAATCTGGGTGAAACGGGAGGATCTATCTCCGATCAAAGCCTACAAATGGCGTGGTGCGTGCAATCGCATGGCCACACTCACAAAGGCTGAGTGTGAGCGAGGCGTCGTCACTGCTTCCGCCGGGAATCATGCTCAAGGAGTGGCTCTGGCAGCTCGAATGCTAAAGCTCAATGCTAGAATTTACATGCCACGCTCGACCCCGAAGGTAAAACAATCTGCCGTCCTCCACCACGGTGGAAAATTTGTGAATATATATCTAACTGGCGATAGTTATGATGATGCAGTTGCCACCGCGAGAGCCGATGAAAAATCGAGTGGTGCGATCTACGTCCATGCCTATGACGACCTATCCGTGATGGCTGGCCAAGGCACTCTTGCCGATGAAGTTATACTATCAGGCCATGGCCCATTTGATGCCGCCTATTTACAAATCGGCGGTGGCGGCCTTGCTGCGGGCGTATCCACTTGGCTTAAAACTTATTGGCCTGACATCGATTGTGTAGGCGTAGAGGGAAACGGCCAAGCATCCATGAAGGCCGCCCTCGCACACGGCGCTCCCTGCGCGCTGGAAAATGTGGATCTGTTTTGTGATGGCACTGCAGTTAGGAAAGTGGGCGATCTACCATTTGAAATATGTAAAAACACCCTCAGCCGCATTGAGACAGTTACGAATGGAGAGGTCAGCCAAGCCATCCGCCTTTTGTGGGAAGGGCTGCGATGTATTTCCGAACCCTCTGGTGCCATGGGCCTTGCTGCGGTTCTTAAAAACCGCGAAGCGTTGGTAGGGAAAAAAGTCCTTGTCATCCTCTGCGGTGCGAATGTTGATTTCCTGCAACTTGGTTTGATCGCCCAGTCCAGCAGCACCGCCGTCACGACGAGCCGCACCATACGCGTCTGCATCCCAGAGCGAGCAGGCACAATGCTTCGACTACTGGACGAATGCTTTGGCGGTCTAGACATCGCAGACTTTCAATACGGTAAAACCGATGAGGACGAAGCATGGCCTGCTTTCACCATTCAAAGCGATGATCCCGCCATCCTTGAGGCTCTTCCCGAGACTTTGGATGCCCATGGCTTCGCTTGGCAAGATCTCACAGGCGCAGTAGATATCGCCTTCCGCGCTATCCCACTGCGCGGTGATCTCCTTCAAAACCCGGCTTTTCTCCGACTTGATTTTTACGAGCGCCCAGGAGCATTGCGTGACTTTCTTCATCAGCGCCTTTGTGGCAATGCCAGCCTCTGCTACTTCAATTACCGCCAATCTGGCGAACGCATCGGGCGTGCGCTCATCGGCTTAGATTTCCCATCCCCCTTCGAGCGAGATGCTCTACTCATGACCATCCCCAGCCATGGTGAGGGCTACCGCCTTTGTGAAATTCTAGATGAGGAAACCAGCCGCCGGCTCGCTGCTGTGTAGCGTCTACATCTTATGGTCACTAGAAAATGCAGGCGGATTCAAACCGTTAGCGAATAAAAAATCCGGTAACGCGCCCATCTTTGATCGAGAGCTCCGCTAGCATATCTGGAGTGCTTTCTTTATCAAAGTCTAACTTCCAATAATAAGTGTTTATCATACCCCGATTCAGCACACCCATGTATACTTTATTATAGCCGTCCTTCATCAACGGAGAAAGTTGTTCTGAAACCTGCTTGAGGGTCTCAGTAGTCATCACAGTCTTAACTACCTCATCACAGACGGATTCGAACTTTATTAGATCGTTGCTTTGAGTTGCCTCAAGAAGGGTGACTAGAATGAATGCTTCATCCTTCGGTGCTTCTTCTGCAATAGCTTCCAGTGAAGCGACAATCAGAGTGAGAAATATAGATAGTATTGGCTTCATTGGTGATGCTTCGGTTGAGATTACTGATTTTGAAACTTCTAAGACTTAACAACGGGAGGCGCTACATCATACGCGAATACATTCGCATTTTTCGTAATTTGTAGGAGTGGGTTGGGCAGAAATACTTGGTGGTGACTGGGGACACGCTCATGACATGAAAATCACTTCTCGCTCCCGCGAAAAATGGAATTCACCATTACACAAGCAGTTGGAATTCTCATCTGATCTTAGATGCATTTGCTGTCAAACAGAAGTTTCTGTTAGCGGAGAAAAGAAAAAACCGCTCCGGTTTCCCAGAGCAGTTTTTTGTGAGTCGTCTAAATCAAACAGTCCTTACTTTTTCTTCGCAGCGCGCTTCTCCATGATCGCTGCTTGGGCGGCAGCTAGGCGGGCGACTGGCACGCGGTAAGGCGAGCAAGAAACGTAAGCGAGGCCGACGTTGTGGCAGAAGAACACCGAGTCTGGATCGCCACCGTGCTCACCGCAAATGCCGAGCTTGATGTCTGGGCGAGTCTTGCGGCCCTTAGCGACTGCCATCTCGATGAGTTGGCCAACACCCACGGTATCTAGAGTGGCAAACGGGTTCTTTGCGAACACATCATTTTCCACATACGGCAGCAAGAACGCGCCCATGTCATCGCGGCTGATGCCGAGTGCGGTCTGGGTGAGGTCATTGGTGCCGAAGCTGAAAAACTCGGCGTTTTCTGCGATTTGATCCGCAGTGAGTGCTCCGCGTGGGACCTCGATCATGGTGCCGACTTGATATTCAAAGGTCACTTTTTTCTCAGCCATCACTTGCTTGGCGACGTTGTGAACAATCTCTGCTTGGAGATCGAACTCACGCTTAAAGCCGACGAGCGGAATCATCACTTCAGGCTTCACCTTGATCTTTTTCTTGGCGACATCTGCGGCGGCCTCGAAGATCGCACGAGCTTGCATCTCGGTGATTTCTGGGTAGGCGATGCCGAGACGGCAACCACGGTGGCCGAGCATCGGATTGAACTCATGGAGGTCATGCACGCGCTGGATGATGGCCTCTACCTTGACACCTAACTTCTTGGCCAAGTCCAGTTGCTGCTCCTTGCTGTGAGGAAGGAACTCGTGAAGCGGTGGATCCAGAAGGCGGATGGTGGCAGGAAGGCCCTTGAGCACCGTGAAGATGCCCGTGAAATCTTCGCGCTGGTATGGCAAAAGCTTTGCAAGCGCCGCCTTCCGCGCTTCCAGCGTGGTGGCGAGGATCATTTCACGCATTGCATCAATGCGATCACCCTCGAAGAACATGTGCTCAGTGCGGGTGAGGCCGATGCCCTTCGCACCGAATGCCAGTGCGATGCGAGTCTGCTCAGGCGTATCTGCATTGGTGCGCACGGACATGCGAGTCGCTTGCTCACACCATTTCATGAGCTGTTGGAAGCCCTTAAAATTTTCGGTCGCCATCGCCTTTTTGTCACCATCGACGATGCCTGTGATGATTTCCGAAGGTGCAGTTTTCAGCTCACCGCCGAAGACTTGGCCACTCGTGCCATCGATGCTCATGTATTCACCTTCCTTGAAGGTCTTGCCGGCAGCAGTAACGGTTTTTTTATCGTAGTTGATATCGACTCCGCCAGCGCCACAAACGCAGACTTTGCCCATTTGGCGGGCAACGAGTGCGGCGTGAGAGGAAACTCCACCTTTGGAAGTGAGGATGCCCTCGGCAGCGATCATGCCGCGGAGGTCTTCAGGACTGGTTTCGGTACGGACAAGTAGGACCTTTTCTCCGCGGGCTTCTGCGAGCACGGCACGCTCAGCATTGAGGTAAATTTTACCAGAAGCAGCGCCCGGGCCGGCGGGCAGGCCAGTCGCGAGAACCTTTGCTTTTGCAACATCCGCGATGTCGAAAATCGGTGCGAGGAGTTGCTCAAGCTGCTCTGCGGGGTTGCGCAGAATCGCAGTTTCCCAGTCGATGAGTTTTTCCTTCACCATGTCCATGGAGAACTTGAGGGAGGCGGCGGCAGTGCGTTTGCCATTGCGAGTCTGCAGCATGAAAAGCTTACCTTCTTGCACGGTGAACTCGATGTCTTGCACGTCCTTGAAGTGTGACTCGAGAATTTTCCGAACCTTCATGAGCTCAGCATAAGGCTTCGGCAAAGCGGCCTTGAGAGTGCTGACGTTTTCAGGAGTGCGCACACCAGCGACGACGTCTTCGCCTTGGGCATTGATGAGGTATTCTCCCCAAAATTCGTTTTTGCCGTTAGCGGGATCACGCGTGAAGGCGACGCCGGAGCCTGATGTTTCGCCAGTGTTACCATAGACCATAGCTTGCACGTTTACGGCGGTGCCCCATGCAGCAGGTATGTTATATTTACGACGATAAACAATCGCGCGGTCATTCATCCATGAGCCGAACACTGCGCCGGCTGCGCCACGAAGTTGGTCCCATGGATCGCTTGGGAAAACATTGCCCGTGCGTTTTTTAACGAGAGCTTTGAAGCGTTTGACGAGTTCTTTTTGGTCGTCCGCAGTGAGATCAGAGTCAACGATATCTTTGCCATACTTGTGGTGTTTGAAGGATTCAATTTCGACTTCAAATGGCTCGTGATCCTCACCTTCCGTTTTTTGCACGCCGAGCACGACGTCTCCATACATCTGCACAAATCGACGATAGCAATCCCATGCGAAGCGCTCGTTGTTGGTGACGGTGGCAAGGGATTTCACAGTCTCATCATTGAGACCAAGATTAAGAATGGTATCCATCATGCCGGGCATGGAATCACGCGCGCCCGAGCGCACTGCAACAAGGAGCGGCATGCCTTTGGCATCACCGAACTTGCTGCCCATGATTTTTTCCATATTCTTCACACCAGCTTCCATCTCCGCTTGAAGCGAAACTGGGTAAGTCCGTTTATGATCGTAAAAATAAGTGCAAACCTCAGTGGAGATCGTAAATCCGGGAGGCACTGGCAGCCCGATGCGAGTCATCTCTGCAAGGTTCGCGCCCTTGCCACCGAGGAGAGGCTTCATCCCGCCGTTCCCGTCAGCCTTACCGGCTCCCCAGTTATAAACGTATTTGATCTTCTTGTTAGAGGCGGGTTTTTTTGCTGCGGATTTCACAGCCTTCTTTTTAGTTGCCATCGTATTGGTGATATCGAGTTATAAGCGCGGTTCACTGGAATTTTTCTGAGAACAATAATGTCTCAGCCCAGCGCAAGGCGCGGGAGGCTATGCAGGCGGCAAGAACCTGTCAATCGAGCAGTTGCGAGAAAAACAGCGGTTTTTGCGATAAAATTTCGCAGTCTTTGAGGACTCAACGCAAACCTCGGAGCAGCAATTCAGCGTTAGTTTTAGTCGCCTTTAAATTGGCCAACAACGTCTCGATTGCATCGCCAATGGGTTGCTGCGCGAGCTGCTTGCGAATGTCCACCACTTTGAGAAATTCATCTGGATGATAGAGGCGATCATCGTTGCGAGTGCCGGATTGAGGGATATGAATCGCAGGGAAAACACGGCGCTCGGCGAGTTCACGATCCAGTCTGACTTCCATGTTACCGGTGCCTTTGAATTCCTCAAAAACTACGTCATCAAGGCGGCTTTCAGTCTCGACGAGGGCGGTGGCAAGAATGGTGAGTGAGCCACCTTCTTCAACATTGCGGGCAGTGCCGAAAAATTTACGAGATTTCTGCAAAGCCACGGGGCTGACACCACCGGAGCCGATCGGGCCACCTTGCATGGCAGAGTTATGGCCACGGGCGAGACGCGTGAGACTATCTAACAATAGGATCACATCCTTGCCTTGCTCGACGAGACGCTTCGCCCGCTCCATCACCAAATCCGCAACTTGTGCATGGCGCCGGGGTGATTCATCAAAGGTAGATGCGTAGACCTGCGAGCCTACAGTTTCTTCAAAGTCAGTGACTTCTTCCGGGCGCTCATCTAGCAGCAAAATGATCAACTCAGCATCTGGATGATTGATGCGGATGGAGCGTGCGATTTGTTTAAGAAGAATCGTTTTCCCTCCCCGTGGCGGGGCGACGATGATGCCGCGCTGACCTTTGCCGAGCGGTGCAATCAGATCGATCACCCGCACACCGAGAAAGTCCACGCCCTCACCTTCTAGATGGATGCGCTGGTTTGGGAAAAGCGGTGTGAGTTTATCAAACTCCTTGGGTGCATGATACTCAGCAGCGGGCCTACCTTCGATTTCAAGAATCTCATATCCAGATAGATATTTTCCACGCTCACGAGGTGCCCGCGCACGCAGCTTGACGCGCTGCCCCACACGCAGGCCAAAATCACGCATCAGATTTGCGCTGAAGTGGATATCATCCGGACTAGGGCGGAAGCTGCGCTCAGAATCCCGTAACATCGCAAAGCTATCTTTCGCGAGTTCCAAGACACCTTCACAAGTCAGCCCTGAACCCTCGAGGCTATAAAAACAAAGCAACTCGTAAATCAATTGAGCTTTAGGAATACCACCTTGGATGCGAGCTGGCACCGCCTCAGCCATGGCTTGAAGTTCTGCGAGAGACTTGAGGCGAAACTCATTGATATTGATCGATACAGGTGGCAACGGAGCTTCGGCCACAGCAGTAGTTTCATCATGCGGCTCGGCAGGATTGGATTCGTTTGGGAGATTCATTTGTGAAGATTGTGTGTAGCGAAGAATTTGAGAGCGAAGCACGGCTGGCAGGCCTTCGTTCCAAAAAACCACATCTGCCATGGCGATTTTTTCAAAAATAGAAATTTGTGTTGAGAGAATTGATTCAATAAATTTCGAATCATAACCATTGCGGGATTTTAGCCGCTGGACTTGCGTAGAAGGGGAAGAGGCAACAACGATGATCTGCGTTTGACCGAAATCCAATCTCTTCTCAAACAAGAGCGGGACATCCGCTATGAATATCTCTGCGCCTTGAGTAACAGCTCTTTGAAGAGAATCAAGACATTCCTCACGCACCCTTGGATGCAAAGCAGCCTCTAGCTGAAACCGCAAAGCATCGTTTGTGAATACGATCGTCCGCAGGAAGTGGCGATCTACTTTTCCGCGTATATCAAATGCCTGATCGCCAAACGTTGTCCGGATAAAATCAGCCAGCGCAGCGTCCGACTCTAACAACTGGTGAACGCAGGCATCGCAATCAAAAAAAACCATTGAGGGAAGCATCTCGGTGAGTAACCGCCCAGCCGTTGATTTCCCGGAGGCTATTCCACCCGTCAGTGCTACGATTCGCATGGAATCAAATTCTCGCGGTTTCCGGCTGTAGGACGATGCTGCAAATGGGGCAAGCATGCAAAAATGCCCCTTGATTGCAACCGATCCCCGTGCGGGAAGATCAGAGAATCAAGGGGCATTGTGATTGGATGATCAGATCAAGGAGCTGGCGGCAAGTCCATCGGTGGCAGGATACCACCATCGAGACCACCCATGCCCATGTCCGGCGCTGCAGGTGTAGAAATCAATGCATCCGCACCGCGAAGTGGGCGACCAGTAGCATCAATGATTTGAGCTGTGACGAAGACGATCAAATTGCTCTTGATGCGGTTTTCAGACTTCGATTGGAAGAGGCGTCCAATGATCGGAATGTCTCCGAGGACTGGCACTTTATCCTCCACGTTTTGCACATCCTCTCTCATCAAGCCACCCACGGCGACTGTGTAGCCGTCATAGATCGTGAGCTGAGTGGTGACGCGACGGACGGAGAAGACCGGCATCTCGATGCGGTTTTCAGTGATCACCGTGCTGACGGGATTGCCGAGGGCATCTGTTCCAGGCGAAGTGATAGGACTTCCGTAGTTTACGAAACCCTCGAACTCGACGATTTCTGGCACGAAACGCAAATCGATCACAAAATCATTTTCACCGATATTCGGCTCAATTTCTAGAGTAACCCCTGTATTGCGAGTTTCGAAAGCAGTAGGTGTAGCCGGTGTAACTGGGAAGCCACTGCTGCTGCCACCAATGAGGCCGCCATCAAGGACTCCGCCACCCGTGCTGAATGAGCTTCCGACAGAGGTAGGAAGTTCTGGGGGCTCATATTCCGTGGGGTAAATAAACTCGCGAATGACCTCGATGGTCGCCTTTTGGCCGGACTTTGCGGTCACGGAAGGTGCCGTCATCAGGTCAGTCCCCTTTTTCAGGGCGAGACCGCGCATCATCATTTTGATTTCGGCTGCCCCAAAGACACCTGTGAGACCCAAGATTCCTGGTGCTACGTTTTGCGTTTGCGCAGTGCGGTTCGGATTATTGAGAACGGCATCGATGTTGTTGCGGTTTACAGCAGAATCACCGCTCCGGAGGCCCGCTGTGGAAATATTGCTGACATCTCCTGTTCCTGTTCCAGTGCCTGGAATCGTAGGATTGGTGAAATCATTGCCAGTGCGAGGGAAGCCATTCCCGATGGTGCCACCTGTCCCGAAAAGTTCACCGCCGATATTGAATGGTTTGACAACCCAATCGAATCCAAGTTCATCCGTGTTCTCTTGGGAAATCTCCACGAACTTGGTGGTGATTTTGACTTGTTTGGGCTTGCTCTCAACGATCGCTAGAACGAGTTGCTCTACCTTGTCCAGTTCTGTAGGGGTGTTTGCCACGAGAAGCACGCCGGAAGGGCTGAGTGTGGCAGACGTGCCATCAGGAAACGCGATGCCGGAACGTTTGAGGAGCTCTGTGATCGGAGGGCGTGCCGATAAAGTCGGCTTCGCACTTGCACCTGCGTCTGCGAAGGGATCGGCAGCCGCCCCACCGCCGCTTTCGCCACCGGAATCAAGGCTTGTCGAAAAATCTGGTGGCACACGGAAAGTACGAGTGAAAATGTCTTCACCACTCTCAGCGAGAGGAACAAGAGTGACTGCAAAGTCATCGACTTTGAAACGAAGCTTCGTTTGATCACAAATGTATTTGAGGGCAACTGAAAGAGGCACATTGCGAATCCGGAGTTCTTTGACGCGGAGTGTGCCAGGATCTGCGGCGAGCGTAGGAAGCGCATCGCCTGAGGCCGCTGCGTCAAGGCCACCATCCACAGGTGCCGCTGCACCTGCACCGGGACGAGGCCGGCGAATGACAAAGTTTACCCCCTTCTTGGTGGGATCGAGTTCTGTGGTATCAAGTTCTGCAGAACGCAAGCGGAGGAAGTCGATTGCTTCCTCAACAGTCGTGTCATCAAAGTCCACCCGAGGGATGATGATCGTGTTCAATTTCCGGGTGATGTATGCAACTCCAGAACTGTCACCCGTCGATTTATAGAAATCACTATCCAGCGTTGGAACATCAGGTGGCACGGAGAGTTCCCATGCAGCATCTACCTGCATGAGAAGCTCAGCACGGGTATTGTCATAGGCCGCGCGGTAGTAGTCAGATTTTGCACTTGCTAGTTTTTCCATACCCCGGCGCGCTGCGGAGTTATAGGGATCGATGCGAATCACATTTTCGTATTCGCGTTTCGCATTGTCATATTTGCCTAGATTGAAGTTCCCCTCAGCGGTGTAGAGTCCGCGGCGGACTTTATCGACGTTCTGAGTGTGCTCATAAGTGAGAGCAGGGTTGGTGCGGATCGGATCGTCAAGATAGCCGAGTTCGCGCTTCGCATCGTTATTATTGGGATCTACCGCGAGCACACGCTCAAGCAAGGCACGGGCTTCTGTGTATTTCCCGACCTTGCGATGCTGCATGGAGAGGGCCACGCTGGCATCACCTAGATGCTCAATGTAGCTCTGGCGCCGATCTGAAACCATGGGCGCGTCTGGCAGGCGATCCAAGGCTTGGCTATATTTATCAACTGCTTGTTGGTAATCACCTTTTGCATAAGCAGCACGTCCTTCATTCAAAAGAATGTCTGCTTGGCTAATGGCATCTTGACGACGGACAATTTCCCGTTGGGCAAGACCACTGAGGCCGTAGCCACCTTCTCCTGCGCTGACATTTGAAATAACCACCGGAGTGGATGAGGCCACTGCCATCAACGCTAGGGCGGTGCGGCTGGTTCGGTAGATTGGCGTTTTTTGCATATTGAGCTGACGTGTTTTGGAGATGTTTTCGAGATTTGGGAAGCGCTTTTTTGGAAAGTTACTCACTTAGATTTGGCAGGCTGCCTTTGGAGATCGTGACGGTCTTTTTATCGCCAGTGGCAGTCGCATATTCCACCTCGATGAGATCTGGTGTAACTCTGAGAACCTTGTAATCTTTTTTGTCAGCATCGCTCGGTAAAGAAAATTCCATGTTTTCCTCAACTTTGAACTCAATGCCTTTTTTGCCAAGTGCTTCAAGAGATAGCACTGCGGTGCGATCAAACTGCAGATGCTCATTGGCGCGCTGCTCGTTGAGGGGTGCCGGGATTTCATAAATCTGGCCTTGTTTATTTGGCCGCTGGTCCTCGATGCGGACGATAGTTTCATCCACTTCGATGTTGATCTTTTTGTTCATCACACGGCGCACCTCGTGCCCGAGTAGCTTGTAACGTTGGGCCATCGGGCCTTTTTCGAAAAACAGGCTGCCAGGTGCTACGCCTTCCGCACCCATTTTGTTCGCCTGACCTTTGCCGTCTTTGTATTTGAAGGGGAAACTGCCCGAAGACTCGTAACCTGGCATCACCACCCACGCGAGGCTTTCATCCCTCACATACATGAGCTTCGCGATGAGGGGTGGGAAGCTACTCAGATCATTCGGATCTGTCTTCCCGACGAACTCTTCTAAGTTTGAAAATCCATCCTCATCTGGATCCCGTGCCGGAGAATCTCCAAAGCCAGGGTCTAACCGATTTTCGATCCACCAAAGATTGGGGATTGGCTCGTGGACGATGGCACCTTTCACGAGATCGAGTGCTTTGGTAGGCGCACTGGAGGCGACGAAGAGCGGGATGCCGGTGAAAAGATCAACTGGGCGTCCGCCGTCGTCCGCTTGTTTCCATGAGCGATCTGCCTTTGCAGAGGCGATGGCCTTTGGGATTAAATCTGCACCATCGACGGCGGTATTGCTATTTCCTTGGCCTTGCACGGTGGTTGTAAAGTCCGCTTCAGTCGAAGAAAAGCGGCTGTAGCCGAGATAGGCGAGGCCAAGAGCTGCGACGAGAGCGCCTCCGAGAGCGGCTTTTTCGTAATTTGTTGAGAACCAAGACATGGT